>CALKVD010000047.1 GCA_937996615.1 uncultured Rickettsiales bacterium
TCTCCAACACATGAAAATATTGTTCTTTGTCATAATCAAAAACTTGGTGTTTCAGTGCCAAAATAATTTTGCTTAGACTTCCATTTGAGATTGCTTTGTTCCATATTCTACTAATCCTAGATCTGTTATTGTATCCCATTATAATAGTACATACAACTACAAAAAGCTCTTTCACTATAGCCTCACATAAATGGGTTAAAGCTATTTTAGGAAATTTCCCTGCTGATTGCTTGCTTTGAGCTAAACTTAAAAGCTTGAGTAATATCACTCTTCTAACACCCAATGCTTTGGCAACTTTCGGATTTATACTAACGGTTGGCCAATTTTTCAACTTCAAATCCTTCATTATAAACAGATAAATGTTTATATTCTGAGCTCCATCCTCAAGAGAGAAGATTCCGTTGAGAGCGGCTTCGTTTGACGCTGTTAATAGCTCAATTAAATTAAAACAAATTTTTGACCCTATAATACTACTGCTATACCAATGTATATCCCTAAAAGCAACCATAAAGACATAGTACCAAGAAGTATAGTCAATGTTATTGATAAGATGGGGAATAGAAGATTTAATAATAAAATCACGGGTATTCACTAAAGTATATAGAGTATTAAATATCTCCATTTTTTGTTGTAAATTTTTAGTATCATTACGGAGCTCAAATAAAAAATTCAGCAATCTGCCCTGCATTATCACTGAGATTTGTTCCATCAAACTAATGTCAGTGACAAGTTTAGCATAAGCAATTAACCTATCAAGATTACGTACATCCACCAATTGTTTTGACGCTGGTAATAAAAGGGTCGGAGACGAGGAAAGCAAAAAAGCAATCGAGCTATTGTAAAAATGGTTTAATTCTTTTGTTTCATTTGTTTTCTTGTTCGAAACTTTTAACACATTGATAATTGTATGAAGTGAAACACTGATCAAAGTGAGGGTTCTAATTATTTTAGAACTGACCTGATTCTTTTCCATACCAGAAATTAGATAAGATATTTTAGATTTAGAATGATGGGTATCTAGAATTTTTTCATATAAGATTGCAAGTACTAAACTATTCAAACAGTAATATTTTTTATTGTGAAATTGACCATGTAATATTGGTTGCTTAATCAAAAGTGGACCATCTTGAATAGATAGAAGATAATTAACTCCGTTTTCTGCAATATTGTGAACCGTGTTAATAACTTGGGTTTCATCGTGACTTAGTAGCATTTTAGCAACAGTCAACACCCAATTCTTAGCTCCTCCTTGTCCTTGTATATTGTGGTTTGATATAACTTCTTCTGTAATACCAAACATTCTACAAATATAAGTAAAACTTCCTTCATCAAGCTTTTGGATCGCCATATCTTGAGGAGAGATACGCGAAAGAGATTCATAATCAATTTTCAAACCAATACCAGTAGCATATAAATGGAGTAAAAAGACACCCAAAGCATAATAATCAGCGGGATAATAGATATCTTGCTTAGCGTATGGGTGAATACAAGTGATACTTGGATGTTGATATATCAGCATTTGATTGACTCCCCAGCAATCGTTCAAGCTATTTCTAATCAAATATTTGTCTTTATCTCGCACTATTGTAGTGTGATTTATATCACCGTGAGAGACTACTAATTTATGGATTTGAATCATTGTTTTAATAATATCCAGCAAATCTTCAAAAGCAAAATTTTTGATACTACTTCCAGTGTCAGTATTAATAGATTTAGGAATAACTAAAACTATACGCTCGACTCCTTTGATTTTAGTTATGTTTAAACTGATAAAATTAATATAACCTGCAATATCCAAACTCTGCAGCTTTTTGATTGCTCGCCAAGGAATTAAATCTGGTGATTTATATACTAAAGCATAACTAGATTCTACTATATTTGATTCTATTTTTGCTTTGCGATTAGTATTGATTAAATCGTCTTTTTGCAATATATGAGAATGATCAAGTCCATTTCCATTATTACCATTTCGATTTTCTGAATAGTCAAGAGAATCTAACTTCTCATTGCTCTCTACATTATTGCTGGATTTGTTAGGTACCAAACAAATCTTAAACGCGTCGGCAACATTACTACTACTTTCTTCAATCGGGTGATCTAGCAATATTTCCATTTCCCCATGAACCCTGAGCTCAGTTTCATTGATGTATAAATCATTTCTATTTAGATGAATTTGTTTGGAGCCAAAAGCTAAGTATCGATACATATTTTTATCGCTTCTATAAAACAATACCTTTACTGATAAGTTAAGCAAATAATATTGAAATATGCAAGTAGTCTCAATGCTTTATTTCAATATTTTGTATTATTTTATTTATGATACCTTGAATGAATTGGACCTCGCGTTTATGCCCCATCGATTTTGCAATTTCAAGATAATCCCGAATAATTCTGTTGTATCCTTCATACTTTGTTGCAAATTTAAGCTGATAAAATTCAAAAGTAGCAACCCTGAGGATTGACAAAATGACCCTAGCAATTCTTGACATATGCCAATCGGCACGAAGATATTGAGCAATTATATTGTCAATGCTGGATGTAGCAGCTAACAAAGCTGTAAAGTATTTTTCTAAATCAGTTCTAGTTGCTTGATCTGCAACAAACTGATCATCACTTTCTTGACAATTCACTTCGAAAACATATTGAATAATTTCATTAATTTGGTTGGAGCTCAAAACAACGCTCGCAACATAATCAGAAGAGTATATAGCCTGAATCAACAATTTCCGCAACTCTTTTGTTAGCGGCAAAATGATTGAGGAGTCGGAGTAGTCAAGCGGTGTAATGTCAGACATATAATCTATCTAGTATATCTATTTTTTAATTCGATCAATGCGTGACAAGCGTCAAAAGCTCCACGTGCATATTTTTTGGTGCGAGCGATTGCTTGCTCAATATTATTTGCCATTATAACACCAGTTCCTAAAGGAATTGCTTTTTTGATCGCAATTTGTTGTAACGATTGTATTGTTTGATTTGCAACGATATCATAATGCAAAGTTTCACCTTTTAAAATACATCCCAATACTATAGCACCATCATAGGTTGAAGAATCGAGGGTTGCAAGATTAACAGCTGATGCAAGTTCTAATGCTCCAGGAACGCTAATAATTTCATAATTAGTGTTGCATTCTTGCAACAGAGAAACAACTAAATCACGCATAATTTTTGCTATCTCTTGATGATGAACACTTTCAACAATTAATATTCTAGGCATATTTAAAGTAAATTTGCTTAATTTTATATTTTAACTAGTAATCAGCCTAGTTGAAATATAAGCTAAAGCAATAGTTTTTATAAATTTTTGGTTTTTCTGATCGATAAATTAACTACCTATATGCATTCTAAATATAGACTAATTCCAACCAAAACAACTGTTAATAGAATTGGGTTACTAGGGGGTTCATTCAATCCTCCGCACATAGGACATCTCCATCTAGCTTTAAATTCCTATCGTATGCTTAGTCTAGATCAAATAATTTTTCTCATCACTCCTGGTAATCCCTTGAAACAAAAAATTGACTGTACGCCAATAGATCTAAGAATCCAACAAGTACAAGATTTAATCGCACCCCATTCAAATATAATGAAAATATCTCTAATAGAATCTCAACTTAAGACACAATATACAGCATTAAATCTTGAACATATCAAAATGATTCACCAAAAAACTGAATTCGTCTGGATTATGGGTACCGACAACTTGCTCGAGTTTCACAAATGGTTTAAATGGCAACATATCACGGACTTTGCTGCAATTGCAATATTTAGTCGGCATAATGATGAATTAAAAGCGGTTTCTTCAATTGCATCCCAGTTTTTTGGAGCGAAAAATAATATTCAGCCAATAATTTTAAGTAATAGCGATATCATTAGCTATAAACCACCTAAAATGCTGCCAAAAGTCACAATCTGGTCTATGCAGCAGTTGCATATTTCATCTTCAGAAATTAGAGGTGTTCGCTGCAAAAGCTAGTTTCGTTGACCTCTAATTTACATAGATCAATTTCAAAAAATTAATATTGAAAAAAATCGACCTATTGCAAATCGGTTGGTTTTATGAAACAATCGCATAGCTTTTTCTTAACTCTAAAAAGCTATAAACAAACAAAAAATACTCGAAGCCGAAGTAGCACAGGGGTAGTGCAACTGATTCGTAATCAGTAGGTCGGAGGTTCGAATCCTCTCTTCGGCACCAAAAACAAGTCTATTCACATAAACATATTATAAAATCCCCCCTAGCACTTAATTATTATTACAGATAATTTTTAGCTAGCATAATTAAATTCATTATTGTAATTAACAAAACAACAGAAATTGAACTATTAATTATTATTGCGAACCTCTGCATCACCCATTGCGATAACCTTTGCTCGCTTAAATCAAATAAAGGAGCAAGTGCAAGCATAACCAAAAACAGCAAAGAAATCACCACCGACCAGGTGTATAGATGCAAACCAAAAAACGGACTGCCATAACCTGACCCATCTGATTGGATATGAAGCAAAATTTGCCTTAAACCTATTACCATTGTCAGGATAATCCCTAGGACCAAAAACAAGAGATTAAATTTTTTATAGGGAAATCCACTTAAACTCAATAATGCCATTAAACTTGTGAATAAGAAGCCATATCTTTGCAGCATGCAAAGAGGACATGGATCTTCGCGTAAAATCCATTGTAACATAAATGCCACAATATTAGAAAATATTGCAATAAACGCCACCGCAACAAATGCTAAATTAAGGTTTGTATTTTGAGTATTGATTTTTGATGCCATATCTACAAACAAGAATAAAAAATTATTTGAATTACTTTTGATTCAGCTAAAAAGAAACAAAAAGTTGTGTATCAATATCTTGATAAAAAATTACAGCTGCTGATAAGAAAGATAATACAATAAAAGTGATCAATAGTTTTGGCTGCCCAATGAAATACATTATACCAGCGATCAACAATAGTAATAGGGGGAGGACCATAATAATGCGATATTTTAAATTAATATTATGATATTAGCTCAAAAATATCAAAAAAACAATAATATTATTTTACCATATACTTTATCTCCAAATCCCACAATAAAAAGCTAAAATGCATTTTAAAGCTTGATGATATCACTAGCATTTTCATCAAAACAATAAATGCAGAGTAAGATAGTAATTCCAGAGATGTCTCAATATAATTATATTGTAAATCTTTTGATTTTAAGTTAAACAAGTACTATGCATTGAATACTATTGTTCCAAACTTTGCAGATATCACCTAAAATTAACTATCCCAACTTTTGAATATGATAACTGAAACGATACCAAATCACAGCCGTCAAATCCAAGCAATCAAAAAACCAGACTGGATCAAAGTTAAAGCTCCAATAGTTAGCAATATAAACGTCACCTCAACGATCGTCAAAAAACACGGTCTCAATACTGTTTGCGAAGAAGCAGCGTGTCCAAATATATCCGAATGTTGGCAAAAAAAACATGCCACCTTCATGCTTTTGGGTAGCGTCTGTACCAGAGCTTGCTCCTTTTGCAATGTTGCAACTGGCAAACCAGACCAACTCGACCCCCATGAACCAGAAAAAATTGCAAACGCTATTCAAGAACTAGGCTTAAAACACGTCGTTTTAACCTCTGTCGATCGCGATGATTTGCCCGACGGTGGAGCATCTCATTTTGCAAGTTGCATTCAAGAAATTAGGAGAAAAATACCCAAAACTACAATTGAAGTTTTGACCCCAGATTTTTTAAGAAAAAACAATTCAGCTAACATTATAGCAAAAGCAAAACCCGATGTGTTTAACCATAATATCGAAACTGTACCATCGTTATATAAAATGATTAGGCCAGGAGCAAGATATTTCAACTCGCTTAATCTACTCTACCAAATCAAACAGCTAGATCAAACAATTTTTACCAAATCGGGAATGATGGTTGGTCTTGGTGAAGATGATGCCGAAATCTATCAAGTAATGGATGATCTCCGTGCTGCAAATGTTGATTTTTTAACTATAGGGCAGTATCTGCAGCCAACCCCAAAGCATGCCAAGGTTATGCGATACGTACATCCAGATGACTTTACTAAATATAAAAAAATAGCAGAAAACAAAGGATTTTTGATGGTAGCCTCTAGCCCACTAACTCGTTCATCTTATCACGCAGGTGACGATTTTATGATTTTAAAACAAAAAAGAGAAAGCAGCATAGCTTAAGATGAAACAAATTCGCAAATATAAAATAAGGTCCCCAAAATCTTTAGCAGATTCTTCACTTCTGTTATATTTGATTATAGCAAAAGTGAAGAGATTTTATGCAAAATTTAAACGTGGTATTTTTTCCCTAGTTGCCACAATATTAGTATGCGCAATTTTAATTATCCAAGGACAAAATTATATCTATTCACAAAACATCAATCTAACAGGACTAATCTACAACCATCTCTCTTACCCCATTTACTATTTCAAAGATCTTGCGAATTATTGCATGAACTATTTATTCTCTTCATACTATGGATACCAAGCAACCGAAACTGCAGCAATTGCTCAAAATATTGAGCAAAATAAAATTGAAATCGCAGCCTTAAAACTAGAAAACGAACAACTAAAAGAATCATTAAAATTTGTTGATACTCTAAATAATGACTATATTACTGCTCGCATAGTATATGCTGATATATCACACTATGACGCTAGAATGCTAATAAATGCAGGCTCAAACTCTGGCATAAAACCAGGAAATGCTGTTGTAAACAATTCTGGCTTAGTTGGCAGAATCGGAGAGGTGTTTGATAATTTTGCCACAGTTTATGTTGTCGGGGATAATGATTTAAGAATTTCTGCTACTACTATTAATTCTAGAACAAACCTTATCCTTCGGGGAAATAACGATCAACTCACTCAAAATAGTCTATATATTGAATATGGCAACATAAAAGATTTTGCGCTAGAAGATGGCGAAATTGTTATAACTTCCGGACATGGCAACATGGTACCATATGGTATTAATATTGGTAAAATATACAAAAATGATCGGGATTTTACCGTCAAACCCAGTGTAGAAATTGAAAAATTAGGTGTGGTCAATGTTATTACTGCAAAATTGCCTAATATCGACGACTAAACTTATCAATCTGCAAACACTTATTTCCCAGATCAAAACGATCACAGACCAAATAATTAATTAAGAAAATTAATATATTTTCTGATGTTTACATCATCAAGGATCTGGATCTCATTTAATTTTTCTTGGCTCTCAACCTCTTCATCTGCGCGATTGATGATATGTTCATAACGTTTTTGCTCTGTAAAAAGATTATGCATTTCTTCTAAAAGAAGATAAAGCTTATTTTGCATAATCTCGATCTCCACAGCGATTTTCACAATCTTATCCTGCAAAAAAACAAAAAATTGATAAAAATCATGGGAAACACCAATACTTAAGTCATTCAACACCAAATCACGCTCAGTTTTTAACTGAATTTCTAATTGTTCCTTTCGTTTTTCTTGGCTTTCAATTTCACTTAGTAATTTTAATTTGGCAACGGACATATCCTTAAGTTGCTTGTCAATAACTTTAATTATCCTCACCAAAGTTTTTATATATCTCATTGCTATGCAAATATTTTGATTAATTTTATTGGATTTATTTACTAAGATAGGATTATAAAATAATCCATAAATCTCTGCAATATTTACTTGTATATGTGGAAGTTTCATGCTAGGATCCCCTGTTATGAAGATATTTTTATCGTCATAAAGCAATAAATTTACAATAATAAGTTTATAAATATAAATATGTTAAACAAATATTAATACAAAATGAGGTACAAGTATGAATCCAAGTTTGTTAGCTAGATTATTATGGGTTGTAGTGTCATTATTCTACACCTATCAATATGTTTTAAGAATTTTACCATCTATCGTAATTAACGATTTGATGAATAAATTTGCTATCGATGCAACACAAATTGGTCTTTTCTCTGGTATCTATTATATTGGCTACACCTTGATTCACATTCCAATGGGAATTATGCTGGATAGGTTTGGTGCAAAATTAATGATGACTATTTCAGTTTTGCTCACAGCTCTAGGGCTGGTACCAATGATATATTCAGACAGCTGGACTCTAGTCATGATTGGCAGAATCATCACCAGCATAGGTTCAGCAACCTCAACTCTAGGTGCGTTTAAATTGTTGAGAATTGCTTATGGAGAAGAAAAGTTTGGATTAAGCTTGGGCTTTGTTGTCACAGCAGGATTGTTGGGAGCAGCTTGCAACACTGAAATAAGAGGACTTATGGATATATATGGAACATCAGAAATCCTACATATAATTCTCTTAACAGGATTTGGATTAGCAGCATTCACCTATGCAATGATTCCAAGCGAAGCAAAACTAAACTCTATCTATGCATCTAATGTTGAACAAATTAACGATAATACAAAAAACCATAGCAATACAACCGTTTGGCAAGATGTCAAACACGTCATGTCAGATTATCGAGTGATTCTAATTGCTCTGATGGGTGGATTCATGGTTGGCCCTCTTGAAGGTTTTGCTGATGCTTGGTTGATGCCATTCTTAGAAAATGTTTATCACCTCTCAAGTCAACAAATCGGAATTGGCTCAAAAGCTTTATTCATTGGTGTATGTATCGGTTTTCCATTAGTGGGTTATATCGCCGAAGAAACCAGAGCATATTATGGCACCGCTATAGTCTGTGGCGTAATAATGCTATTCTCTTTTATCGCTTTACTATTAGGAATTGGGAATGTTGGATTTGAGATATTTGGATATCAACTAAATTTGGTCCATACTCTCTTGTTCCTACTAGGCTTTGTATGCGGTTATCAGATCTGTATCATTACCGAAATCACTAATATCATGCCAATCAGGATACTTGCGATTTCAAGCGCCACAGCAAATATGATCATGATGATATTTGGTACCGTTTTCCACTTTCTAATCGGAGCTATAATTAGCAGCAATTCAACTGATAATTTAACAGTTGGAGCATATTCAAGCGATGCTTTAGTCAAAGGGTTTATTGTGGTGCCTATCGCAATCTTTATTGCTATTATTGTACTAAGTTTTTTAGCTCTAAAAAAACGTAGCAATTTGGCAAAATGAAATAGAATATATCCATAGCAAGAAACTGGAGACGTATTAATAACAATTAACAAGTCCTTATTATCAATATAATAAGGACTATTTTCTCAATTTTTTTAGTAAAAATAACAATTTTTATTGAGACAAATATAAATTAGCCCTAGAATTCGCTGACTTTTGTTTTGAAAATTATGTTTTAACAAAGCTTAACCACCATTAATTCCAGAGCTTAATATGCAAAATAATATGGCAGAGAGTGATATGCAATCAACAGTAATAGTGTTATAATCTCCCTACCAACGAGTTAAAATTTATTTAAGTAAAAAATATGCGCCTCCCCATACTACAGCCCGAAGTTGAAATTGCACCTCAAGATACATTATATAAAAACTGGATAAATCTCGATTTTTTAAAACCTACATCTGGCTCATAATAGCAACAGCTGCTTCTTCGATCCATATTTCTTTTATCGATCCTCAGAATCAAAACGCTAAAATCGCAGCTTTTATTTCTACATCAGCAGCAATTGCGACTATTTTTATACAACTATTGTCTTGTATATATAAAAAATGCGAGAGACAACAAAACAGAAAAATCGCGAGGATGCCAAAGCAAACCATAGCCCAGCTTGGCCAATTTGCGATAATATTACCCACAGGACTTTTATTGATTTTGGTAATATTAAACCTCAACCCCCCAGAAAAAATAGCGATAAAATAAAAGCCGTCGCTAACGGTATAGAACAAGCTTATTATATAAGCCTGTTACTTATTTGTCGCCTTAATGTCTTCATTCATAATTGTTGCTTGAGACCCAATGATAATATAAATCCAACCAGCAACAAATCGCTTCAGAAGAAATACAACCATTAGGGGAATCGAGGATCAATCCCGAGATAATCCTGAGATAACTGAAATACAATCTGAATCAAGAGCCGAATCAGTCCCAATTCGAGCAATAGAAGTTTTGCATATACAATTCCCCCAACTCGAAAACCCGATACAAAATCAAATTATACCAAATCAAAGCAACGAACCCAGAGGCCAAACTCTAGAACATACCAGAACTATTGTAACCCCAAGCAGATTCAGAAGAGAAAATAATGAAAGTTCTCCAATCAGAAGAGCGAATTTATTAGGTCAACTTCAAAGATAATAACGCTAAAAAAATCTTACAATTTTGTCAGGTTTAGACTATTAATAAAATAATTAATAGAGTAATTATTATTTTGAATTTTGGCATCACAATAATTAACGATATAATCAATATATCGAATCAAGAACTAGATCCTTATATTATCATTACAACAAATAAAACTTCCTTGACCGAGCTTATCACCAGCGAAGCAGAACCCCTCCAAAAACCATTCCAGCTCCAGCTGCAAGCATCAAAAGCAAATCACCCTTTTTGATTTTACCCTGCTGCAAATACATATCCAACGCTAAGGGAATAGTAGCAGCCGATGTGTTAGCATGTTGAATCACAGAGGTTGCCATTTTGTTGCTGGCACTGACTCCCTCTTTAGCAATTCCAAGCTTTTCTTCAATCGCAGTGAGAATTCTCATATTAGCTTGATGCGGCACAATAAAATCAACGTCATCAACTGTAAAACCATTTTTTGCCAATATTTGCTGAGCGATTTGGGACATTTCAGCAACAGCATGTTTAAATACTTCTTTTCCTACCATACTAATAGTATAGTCATTTAAATTTTGATTACTTACTCCACTTTTTGTATTCAAAATGTCACATAGCTTAGCATTACCATAAGTTATAAAATCAATAATCCCTGATTGTTTTTTAAGATTCAAAGCCGAACGATTTTTCCCTGGTTCAGAATCTAAATCAGCAAACTCAGTATTTTCTTTACTATATTCAACGTTCAAGATCACCGCACCTGCCCCATCACCAAATAATACGCAAGTACTACGGTCATTCCAGTCAACAATCTTACTCATCGAATCAGCACCTATAATTGCAACATTTTGCCAATTCAGATTTTCTTTTAACATTCGATACCCGACCTCCAAGGCATAAACAAAACCAGAACAAGCAGCGTTAAGATCGAATGCCATGTTTCTACCAGACCCCCCTAGTTTGTTTTGCACTAATACTGCCGTAGATGGCATAAAAAGATCTGGGGTTGAAGTTGCAACAATAACAGCATCAAGATCGTCGATTTTGAGATTCGCTTTTTGCAACGCCTGTTGCAAAGCTTTTGCTGCCATATCAGAAGTTGTTTCATCTGCCGCTGCAATATGGCGCTGTTTAATTCCAGTGCGTTTTTGGATCCACTCGTCGCTAGTTTCCAGGTGTTTGGGTAAATCGTCGTTGGTTACTATGTTTTTGGGCAAATATGTACCACAACTGCTAATAACTATATGCCTTGCTGTGTTTACCATAAGATTAGTAGCAAATTCAAAATCATTAGCAACTTTTTGATTTGCTAGATTATGATCAAGAGATTTTTCGCTCATATTTTACCTATATCATGTTTGACCTTGTTTGATCCAAATTATTTCGAAAGATATAATTATTCACTCTCTCCTATCATGCCCAAAATTTTTGCCGATGTATTTTTGATTTTTTCGACAATATTATGACTTATGCTGTGATTTCTTGCAATACTGTGTTGATTCAATCTATTTAATTCATTAATTATTGCAATATTGATATTATTAGCTGCAAGATTTTTCGCGACCCTGATTGCGTTGACAACACCCATCACATCAGATCCTCCATGGCTCTTGACTACAATTCCGTTTAAACCAACTAGCATAGCACCATTGTTTAGCTCTGGATTAATTATATCAAAATGTTTTTTTAAACTCTTTTTCAGCAAAGCGCCACCTATAGTTGAAATCCAATTCTCTTTGACTGCTTGACGAAGCAAATGAACAACAGCATCAACTGCACCTTCCGAAGCTTTAAGAGCAATATTACCTGAAAATCCGTCAGTCACAATAACATCAGCAACACCAGCTGCAATATCGTGTCCTTCGACATAACCAAAGAAATTCATCCCTGACTCCAACAACATCTTATAAACCTTCTGCTCCAACTCTCGTCCTTTGATTTCTTCAACTCCAACATTCAACAAACCAACTTTTGGATCGTCTAATCCCAAAACAATTCTAGCAAAACATATACCCATCATCGCAAATTGGTATAACATAGTATCGGTACATTCTGTATTTGCTCCCAGATCCAGCAGAACTGATTTTCCTTTTAGAGTTGGAAACGGAGCAATGATTGCGGGACGTTTTATTCCTTCAATGCAACCCAGAACCGTTTTCGCTATAACCATCAAAGCGCCAGTATTGCCAGAAGAGACTGAGGCCTGGGCCTCCCCTGATTTAACTGAATCTACCATCATTCGAATCGTGGAACGCCTCCCCTGTCTCAGGGCTTGAATTGGTTTATCATGGTCACCGACATAGTTATCACAAACAACGAATTTGCAACAATCTAAATTGATTTGATAATCGACCAAATATTTTTCAACCTCTTGGGTGCCAAAAAGCAAAAACGATATACTCTTATCTTGTTCATAAATTTGTTTTACAGCTTTCAAGACAACATCCGGAGCCTTAGCACCCCCCATCAGATCGATAGCTAATCTAATCTTTTGTTGAGAAGCTGGAGCTATAGAGTCGCCTGGTAACAACCTATCCATAAATACCCAATAGAACGATCACTGATTATGCCGCAACTTCTTCTGAATTGCTAGACGATTTATCCTTGATTTTTAACATCACCTTGTTGTTATAGCGTCCATCTTTTAACGAAATATGGTGAGGTAGCTTTGGTTCACCGGTCACTGAATCATAAGCAATATTCACCGGCTTTAGGAAATCGTGAGATCGACGCATTTTCCTACGTGAGGGACTAGTTTTTCTTTTTGGTACTGCCATGTTTATTATTAAATAGTTAGTTAGGTATAACCAGTAACTTATAAACTGCAAATAAAATAAAATCCACTATTTTTTCTACTTTGATTAGAGTACTGATTTATTTGAATTATTTCTCGATCTTTTTATTATAATGCAACGAGTGGCAAACAGCAATCGCAATTGCATCAGTTTCATCATGTGTCTTGTTTGTTTTTATTTGACTTTTTATATTAGGCAAATAAAACCCCAACATTTGCAAAACCTGTTCTTTGTCAGAATTCCCACTGCCAGTTATCACTTTTTTGACCGTTTTAGCTTGGTACTCTACTATTCTAATTTGCATATAATCACAAGCAATCATTGCAGCAGCTCTGGCTTGAGCTAGAGAGATCGAGGTTTTAAAATTAGTATTGACGTAAATATTCTCTATCGCCGCTTCAACCGGTTGGTATCGCTTTAAAATCCCGGTCAACTCTTTAAAAATAATCCCTAGACGAACGCTAATTTCTTCTGTCGCTAAGGTGTTTTTGATAACCCCGGAAGCGATATAAGACAACACTGATTTATCAATACTAACAATTCCCCAACCAGTATAACGAAGACCGGGATCAATACCAATCACAAGACTCATTAACTTTCCTTACCAGATTCAATTTCAGCGTTAATATAAACATTCTGAACATCATCCAAATCATCCAAGTGATCCAAAAATTTCAAAACTTTTTCTTCATCAGTACTATTAATCGAAACTTCAGTTAGTGGCAGCCAGGTAATCAAAGATCTGCTTGCTTGGCCATATTTTGCTTCTAGTTTGTCGCTGATATCATGGAACTTAACAATATCACAAAGAATGATAAATTCGTCGCCATGTTGCTCACAATCTTCAGCTTCTGTTTCAATCGCAAATGAGATTAAGTTATCATAGCTATCGATTGTCGTAGGATAGCTAATTAAACCCTTATGCTTGAATAAATATGACACACAGCCGGTCTCTCCTAGATTACCACCAAATTTACTAAAAGTACTACGAACCTCGCTACTGGTCCGATTTCGGTTGTCGGTCATCGCTTCAACAATCACTGCAGTACCACAAGGACCATACCCCTCATATCTAATCTCATCATAGTTATCACCACAACCAGCAGTTGTGGCTTTTTTGATTGCCGCTTCGATTTTATCTTTTGGCAAATTGACATCTTTAGCTGCTGCAATCGCAACTCGCAATCTAGAGTTGAGTTGTGGGTCTGGGATTCCAGTTTTTGCTGCAACGATAATCTCCCTGACAACTTTGGTGAATACCTTTGCTCTTTTATTATCCTGAGCACCTTTACGATGCATTATGTTTTTAAATTTTGAATGACCTGCCATATAAATCTATTTTTTATTATCTTAATATATTATCACTCGCTATAAATTTATTACTAATTTTATCACGCAAAGTCTAGCAGATATATCATAGTATTCTGCAGCAATTTGCAACTATGCATTTATTGTACCACCACTTTTTTATCAAGCTCCAAACTCGGGGTTGCTTGTGTTTTCTGACCGGTTGCAATTTGACCTGTCTCAGGATTTGAATTTAAATTCGGATTTGGTTGTAATCCAACAGAGCTATCCTGTTTTAGAATTGGCGCAGATTCAGGATTCTGCATCAATCCCCGAGCTACACTATTGTCAAAATTACCCCAGGTTTTTTTGTCATATGCCTCGTTGAACACACAGATAACATTCCTCCCTTGCCGCAAGGTAAATCGATCAGTAACTCGCTCAACCACAACATAACCAGCGAAAATCCTATAATTCACAATCGCTTCCCCTCCTTCAGCATCAACCATAAAAATTGCCGGGGTTTCAGCGTTCATATCCCGAAATCTGAAATAGGTAAATTCACCATCATCAAAGATTAATAGTGGCTCAATTTGCTTTGCTGGGCCACTAACTTTATATCTAAAGTTATATTCTCCTGGCTTTGCTAAATCTGGCGCTGTTGATGAGCTGATAACAGCTGCCGCACCAGTTCCGCCACCAACACTGACTGGGTAAATAAATTTTGTAATAAAAGCCAGATTTGGATCTTGAATTCCTTCAGCATATTCAGCGTGCATCTCAAAAAAATACATCCTCTTGCTAGTAATAACAATCATATTGGTTGTGGCCTCTTCCTCAATTGGTTTGATGAAAATCCGATTGCCTTCTGGTAGGATTTGCCATGCAGTTGGTGTTCCCATCGTGATCGATTTAATTTCTTCGTCGGGCGAAAATTCGATAATTGAGTGATAGAGATAGTGACCAATAAATTTGATGACGGAATTAGGACGGTAGTTAATCACCCTGATTCTGTTTTCATTCCCTATCGCTCGCGATTCAACCGTCGCCTCTGCTGAGTTTGCCTGAACTATAAAAAATATGGCGATTAGGGTTATCAAAAATCTATGTAAAACCGATGAAAAAGTTTGCATTTGTATATTGCTTAATTTGAGTAAGAGAATTTATATGCCATCAACTATAACGCGTTAAATAATTAAGTTCAATTTTTTTTCTTTTTGATTCAGTCAAATCTTCAAACAAAAGTTATGAATAAAACAAAATCATACTGCCATAACTATCACCAAAATCAGCTCATCTAAAAATCACGCAAAATACAACCCAGCTGGTTGCATATTTCATTTTTCATCACACTCAAAACATTATTGATCTCATCATCAATCAATGTTCTGTCAATAGCCTGCATAGTAAAACGTAAAGCTAATGATTTTTGGTTTTTTTCTAATTTGTCGCCATTATATACATCGAATATTTCAATGTTCTGCATAATATTATCAAATCTCCGATTTTGTTCCGAAATATTCCGAGCAACTTTAACCAAATCAGCAGCTGAAGTATTCTGACTTGTAATGAAAGCCAAATCTCTTTGAACTGATTGATAAGCCGATGAAACCAAATTTGAACAAACATTTGCTATTTTTTGACGATATTTTTTCTCCGCTACTTGATATGCAGCTTCAACATTTTCCAATAAAACTTCAAAAGCATTGATATTTTTTAAATCAAATTTTTTCGCAATATTAGGGTGAATCTCACCACAATATCCAAGCAGTATATCGCTGTAATATATTGCTATACTTCTTTTTGGATGATAATAAATTGGCGCCTCTAAAACCAAATCAAAAGCAAAATGGTCAAAATCGTTAAACCCAGAGAGATTGAAACCTACTCGATTGCTGCAAGCAGCCGTAACTACTTTCATAAAATCATCACGAACATCATAAAAATCCCAACAACGTTGTTTTGAATGGATTGAATTAGCTCGGCAATTTCCGCTTCTAACTCCCGATACAACCTGGGCTTGTTTTTTATCACCCAAATCCCAACCATAGATTGGACCAATCTCAAATAAGGAAATATTATGATAACTCCGAGCAGCATTTTTTGCCACACCATTTAGCAAATGTGGCAAAAGAGTTTGCCGCATTTCGGTGAAATTAGCATTAATTGGATTGGTGATCGTGATAGTTTGGGAATCATGCAACTCATGGTTGTGCTTTTCGGCCTGGTTGCTTTGCGTTTGCTCAAGCCTAGATTCAAGATTAAAACCAAAGATTTGACTATCTTCTTTGCTGTAAAATGACCAGTTAATAGTTTCAAAAAAACCTCGCTCAACCATAATATTTCTGATTTTTTCAACTACATAACTTTTGTTATTAGATTTAGATTTGTAATCTGGCCCAGAATTTTGCTTTGCTTGGATGATTTGAGACTCTGCTATATTAAACGGTCGATATTCTAGATTATCTAATCCATAGATTCGCAAAACCTCTTCAGCCAAATCAGCAACTCCGTCAATTTCTCCTTGTCGCCATGATGGAATGACCGCCTGATATTTTGATGCTGTGTTTATCAGTTTCGAATTTACTATCGGATTTTTTTCTGCAACAGGAGTAATGATAAAACCTAGTTTAGCTAGCGTTTGATCGATATATTCTTGACTAAATTCTCGCCCTATGATTTCGCAAATTTCCTGATGGCTAAAAACAACCTCTGTCTGATCTTGACGCCCATAATCATCATTAACACAATAGAACAATTGATCAAATCTAATTTCTCCAGCTTCTTTCAAAATATCAGCGATATATCCAAGGGTTGGGGCAGTAGCTTTCGGGTCAACTCCACTTTCAAAACGCATCCTCGATTCCGTTCTAATCCCCAAAGCTCTACCAGCTTCCATCACAGCTAGAAAATCAAAATTCGCAACTTCAATCAAGATATTAGTTGTTGCTTCATCAACTTTACTACTTTCTCCCCCAATAACTCCAGCAACCGCCAAGACTTTTTCATCATCAGCGATAACAATTAAGCCTTCGGGCAGTTGATATTCCTGACCTCCGATAGCCGTAAATTTTTCGCCAAGTTGACTTGATCTGACCGAGATTTTACCACAAATTTTACCAGCATCATAGATATGGCTAGGACGACCATAGGTAAACATCACATAGTTTGAGATATTCACCAGGTCATTTTTATGGATATTTTTAGTAATAGATAAATTTTTGCGAATATTTTTGATTCTGCTAGCTACCAATTTAGACATATCCAGATCAGAAACTGGCAGAAAAACTATCTCTTTGCATCTGGAATCCAGAATTTCAACAGAATCGTTTGCATTACCGAAACTATAAGAATTACCTTTTTCTTTCCTAGCAAAAGATTCTGTGCCATGATCTCTTATCAAATTATTAATCTTATCTAAAATCACAGGATCAACATCCTCTTGAACCAAACAGCCAACCCCAGCAGCAGCTAAATCCCTCGCAATCCCAAAAACACTAGCACAATCTCGTTTGCGGTTTGGAGTTAATCCAATATCAAAATATACATCGTCAAATCCAGCATAGATTGCAAACTTTTCGCCAACAGGAGCGTCTGCAGGCAATTCGATGATCCCCTCACTAATCCCTGAATATCTCTGATCATTTTGCAAACTTAACTCCTCTGCCGAACAAAGCATTCCATTACTCTCGATATTCCTGATTTTTGCTTTCTTGATTATCATTCCATTATTTGGCACAATTGCACCAGTCTGAGCCAGAATCACCTTAATTCCAGGACGAGCGTTTAAAGCTCCACAGACTACCGATATTGGAGCAAGCATTGGGTCATATTGAACTTGACAAATCTGTAGCTTATCAGCGTTTGGATGCGGCTCTGTCGCAACTATTTCTGCAATAACAAAATTCTGATAAATCTTATTATAGTCGACCAGCTCCTCGACCTCGTGTCCAATTGAATTCAGAGTTGAAACCAGTAAATCTACGGTATGCTGCGATTGACTTGCACCACCTTGGCTACAACTCCTGATTGCCAAATCTGCTATCACCGCCCCTTTGTTTGAAACATCACCATTCGCTATCTGCAAATGATTAGCAAGCCAATTATAAGAAATTTTCATAAATTACTGATATTTTTAGTTATACCAAATTAAATATAATTTAATTTACAACAGATACAAGCTGTTAGAATTAAATTATTTTACTTTTTAAAAAATCCGAAGATATTTTTTCTGCAAAACAAGTGATGCTAAATCTTTGATATCAACTTATCTGCTACCAACCTACTACTGCCACCAAATTCTATAATAACCCAAAACAGTAATCAAAAAAGAATATGGCAATCACTAGATAATATCGCTATAGTGTTCATATTATAAAACAAAAATTACCTCCAATCTATATGAGCCAATCAGCAAAAAAATTTACCATCAAAAAAACTACCGCTATAACTAAACAAAGAGTCAAAACAGCAAAAGGCCGCAAAATAAGCTCGACTGCCTGGCTCCAACGCCACATCAACGATCCATATGTCATTCAAGCTAAAAAACTCAATTATGTCTCCCGCGCCGCCTTTAAATTATTAGAAATAGATGCTCAATTTGCTCTCTTTAAGCAAAAATCGATCAACTCCACCGTTCTCGATCTTGGCTGCTCTCCTGGTAGCTGGTTGCAAGTTGTTCAGCAAAAATCTCAGCAAAATAGCCAAATAATAGGAATAGACCTCCAGGAACCATCAGACAAAAATTTTGCCCTAAATTCAGCTCAGTTTATTTTGGGTGATTTTACTGATCCCGAGATCCAGCTAAAACTTCTCGATCTGTTGAGTTTCAATAAAATTACTCTACTCCTGAGTGATATGGCCCCTGCTTCATGTGGCGACAAGCAAACCGACCATATCCGAATAATCAGCCTGCTAACCGAGGTTTGGGCTTTTGCTCTTGAGCATTTGGCAGATGGAGGAAATATGGTTTGCAAATTAATTCGCGGCGGCAGAGAAACCGAGCTGCTCAAAAAAATGCGCCCCTATTTCAGACAGCTCAAAACCTTCAAACCATCTGCTAGTTATGATAGCTCAGGGGAAATTTTTCTAGTTGCTATAGGATTTCGTCGACAATTATAACTATTGGCAGAGCTTTTAATTATTGTAACTATTGGAAAAGGCTTTAAATTTCTTAATTGCCAACTCCAACTGATTTAAAAACTCTAGCTCAGGGTCGAAAAGTTTAGGGATTATATCGTAAATTAAGTTAGGCTCGTCTATAGAATTAGTAATCTCTAAAACCTTAAGCTGTTGCGAGAGACCGAAAAGTTAGCAGAAGCTCTGATGATGCTACCTCCCGGTATAATCTGGGATTTGAGCGCGACATCGCCCTAAAAAATTTTCGTCTTGCAACAGCCCCAAGCTATATAATATTAGCATTTCTGAAAATATTTGAAAATATTTATATAATAACATCTAGATTTTTATAGAATATTTGATATACAAAGCTAAACTTAATTTCTTATTAATATTTGTCACAAAAAATTTTCATTAATCATAACCAATACTGTTTAAGATTTTTTGTGCCTTACGGTGATTCTCAACCATCCAATCCCTATTCCTTGGGAACATTGCTACCAGAGTTTAGATGCGCAAAAAACTTATCATCAGTGGATAAAACAAAGGTTGTGTTACTAGAACTTAAGGCACTACTGTAGGCCTGCAATGACCGATAGAAAACATAGAACTCAGTATCTTGACCGACAGAGTCTGCAAATATTCTTGCTGATTCCGAATCACCTTCACCCTTGAGAATTTCAGCATCTTTTCTGGCATTTGCCAAGAGCATGACTTTATCTTTATCAGTTTGCGCCCTAATTATCTGCGATTCTTCAACCCCATGAGCGCGAATTTCCGCCGCTTCTTTCGCTCTAGCTGAACGCATCCGCTCATAGACAGCCTGCTTTGCTTTTTCCGGCAATCCAACTCTTGTGATGCGAACATCAGCTACACTAACTCCAAATGGGGAGATTTGGTCCCTGACTGCGTCAGATATACGTTGCATTATATCTAGCCTTTGTTTTCCTAGAACATCGGCAAATTTTGCGGTACCAACTACTTCGCGAATTGTAGATTCAAGGATTGAAGCTAATCTCAGCTTGAATACACTTTCGTTTTGAGCAGCTTGATAAAACTTTACTGCATCGACTATTTTATATTTAGCAAAAGCATCCAGCTTCATCGTTTTTTGGTCAGCAGTCACGACTTCGTTAGCATCGTCAGAATGAAAAACAATATTTTGCAATCTTTTATCAAAAAATTTTACTTTTTGAATAAAAGGGATAAGGATTTTTAATCCTGGTGTATTTTTCACTGATATCACTCGTCCAAACTCCGAAACTAGCGCCAATTCTCTTTGATCTACGATATAGAGAGCATTAGCTAAAAAAAGGGAAATACCAGCTAGCAAAATTGCAGTTGCGGTAAAGAATCGTGGTTTGTTCATGGGTTTGCCTTAGTTAAGAGTTTTTATTTTACTTTGAACTGTTGTTTAATTTTCGTTAA
>CALKVD010000048.1 GCA_937996615.1 uncultured Rickettsiales bacterium
TTCCGATCTTATTGCTGCGATCAATTCTTTTTTAGTCAATAGCTCAGGCAATGGGATACCGTTTTTTGCGTTTGGACCATAGACAACATTCAATGGTATACCATATCTTTTATATTTGGACAAGTACTTTGCGATTTCGTTAGATTGTTTGCTGGTATAATTTGCCCTCATCATTATTGCTTTGTTATCATTTATATAATTCATGACTGACTTTGATTCTATCACTGTTTTTTCGTTAATTTTACAAGTTAGACACCAAGAAGCGGTTACATTAACTATAACGAGTTGGTTGTTTTTAATATAGGAATTTAATTTATGGAGATTAAACTGCTCCCAGATTTCTTGTTTATGATGGTGCCTATGTTGGTATTGTGGCACCAACCAATAGATTGCAGATATAATACCGATCAATCCATAAATCGCTAGAGTTAATGGCCTTAGATGTTTTGACAGATGGAAGATTGGTGCAGCAATCAAAAGTGCCATAAAAATATTAGCAGTTAAGGCTCCAATTTGTTCTTGTAAAACATAGCATAGCCAGATCGCAGTAGCAAAGAGAGGAATTGCTAATATTTTTTGAAATATTGAAGAGAATCGACCAGATCTAGGTAAAAATTTGATTAAATCAGGCGATATTATAAGTAATATATACGGAATCGACATCCCAAATCCTATACAAAAATATATGAGCAAAACGATATACCAAGCTTGTGAAATCGCAAATGCTATCGCTGTACCAAGAAATGGTGCAGTACAAGGAGTTGCTAAAAGGGTCGCTACAGCCCCTGAAATAAAGCTATTGGTATATTGGCATTTGAGATTGACCCCCGAAAGTATTTTGCGGATTGATGCTGGGAGATTAATACTAAAACCTCCAACCATGCTGCTAGCCATTAATACCATCACTATAATTAAAAACATGATATATCCAGGTTCCTGGAAATGGTAGCCCCAACCAACCATATGACCGATTGAACGAAGACCGATTGTGCTTAATGCTAAAATTAATAGCACTGACATAATTCCAGCAGAAATCAGAAGCGCTTGCTTGCGGGTACAAATGTCACTCGATCGTTGCTTTGCTAGTTGTGAGAGTTTAATTGAAATAACTGGTAAAACACAAGGCATAAAATTAAGAATTAAACCACCAAGAGCAGCAAAACCCATCGTTAGTAGCAACTCTAGAAATTGCCCCATCCTACTAGTTTGAGGAGTCTTATCAATTGGATTTATTGAAGCAAGATTTTTGATCTCAAACGAAATATTTTTGCTATCAATAATACATTCATTATTACAAGCACCATATTCGATCGATAATGCTAATTGCAATGGTTTTTCTAGGTTATTTGGTAAAACTTTGAGAGGAATAATCACTTTATTTTGATACACATAACTAGTGAATTTGCTACCGTTAATCTCATCATATTTTGTAATTGGATTGGGCCATTCTATCATTAATTCATCTATATTACTTGATTGCGCTGCATCAAAATTGATTTGAATCGGTGAGCCAGATTCTCCTTCCTTGTTTGCATAGAGCAGCCAATCATTAGCTATAGTGATTTCAAGTGGTAAAATATAATATTTAGCTTTTTTTTCAAAATCGCTGTTATTACTATTCAAATGAATGATTTCATCAGTACTATTGATTTTTGATGTTGATTCAGTGATCGGCAAAAAATCAAATGAGGCAATATTTGCTCTATTTTGTTCTGCAGAAACTAGATTGTTTGATAGAGGAGCTAAGGTTAATGAACCAAAGAATATTGCAATTGCAGTTATTATTTTTGCTATCATTTTTGTTGATATATGATGCGACTAAATTGATTCAATAATATCTGAAAACAACTATATATGCAAGTAGTGAATGATAAAATAGATTCTATTCTTTGATTAGAAGCTCTTGATCTAGATAGTTATATACAATATTATAATGACATAATATTACTATTTAACAATAGTATCATACTTTATATCTAAAACTAACGACAATTGTCTCATCTTAAAAATTTATCTTTAACTCTCAATCAAAGATAGCTATATCAACTAATCAACAGCAAGCGTAAAAATTTCATATCCCACTGCCGTCACTCCGATTGTATGTTCATATTGCGCCGACAGTGATTTATCGCGAGTAACCGCAGTCCAACCATCGTCCAACATTTTGACTTGATATTTGCCAGCGTTAATCATCGGTTCAACCGTAAAAAACATACCCTCGACCAGAGGTATATCATTTTCTTTATCGTAATAGTGTAATATATTAGGTGGAGCATGAAAAATTTTGCCGATTCCGTGCCCACAAAAATCCCTAACTACGGAACAACCATTTTTTTCCGAATATTCCTGGATCACCCTACCAACCTCACTCAGCAGAACACCAGGTTTTATTTGTTGAATTCCAAGCATCATAGCTTGATAGGTAACTTCGCAAAGCCGTTTAGCTTTGATCGGTACTTTGTCTCCAACGAAATACATTCGACTTGTGTCTCCGTGCCACCCATCTAAAATCACTGTTACGTCTATATTAATAATATCCCCATTCTGTAATTTTTTATCATAAACAGGAATTCCATGGCAAACAACATGGTTGACTGAGGTACAGATCGACTTAGGAAATCCTTTATAGTTCAGGGGAGCAGGAATCGCGTTATGCTTAATAATAAAATCGTGACAAAGATCGTTTAGCTCGCCAGTACTAACTCCAGGATTAACAAATGGCGCGATATAATCAAGCGTTTTTGCAGCTAATCTGCCAGCATCACGCATTTTGCTAAAATCTTCTGGCTTATGAATGGTAATATTTGATTTTTTTATCATTTTACTAATATTAAGTTTAAATTGTCCTTGAATTATGTGTTGAATTAATTAATTTCATTATTGATTTGCTTACTTCTCGATTGGTTATGATGAGATTATAGCGCCACATCGTCATCATTATCTTATATTATAATTATTATATACTCAGCATTGGTTTAATTCCAAGAAGTTTTAAACCAATCCCAATAGTATGAGCGGCGCAATAAACCAAAGCTAATCGCGCTTTAGTTGTATCATTATCATCCAAAATAAACCGTTCAGCTTCGTTTTCCGTCCCTCGGTTCCATAACCCATGAAAAGAAGCAGCAAGTTGGTAAAGATAGTGGGTAAGACGATGGGGTTCGCTTTTTGTTGCTGCGAGGATTATTATTTGGGGGAATAAGGCAATATCTTGGATTAGTTTTTTTTCATGTATTGTAGTAATTTTGCTATAGTCAATTGTTTTTTTAATTATTTCTTTTCCTCTGGTACTTCCTGTGATGTTTTGGTTATTATAATTAATGCTATCGTGTCGATTATTATAGCAACAGTAATTATAAACAATCTTTCCATTCTGTTCTTGAATCGAAAGGTCAACATCAGCAAATTTTTCAGCTGCTTTTTGCAAAACCGAAACAGCTCTAGCATGTGCATATTGAACATAGAAGACTGGGTTATCATTTGATTGTTCTTTTGCTTTTGCTAGATCCAAATCTAAAACTGTGTCGCTATTGCGCCATAGCATTACAAAACGCAAAATATCAGAACCCAATTCATGCAAAACTTCGTTGAGGGTTATGAAATTACCTGAACGTTTTGACATTTTAATTGCTTGACCATTTTGCATAACATTA
>CALKVD010000049.1 GCA_937996615.1 uncultured Rickettsiales bacterium
CGAATGCTTGCAGCAAGAATTTCGGTTTTGAATTTATAGTTATCATAAATGGTGCGAATTTCTTTGATGAGATCCAGATGTTTGAAAAGTGAATTATTTCTATTTTGTAAATCTTGCATCTTTAAACTAATAATTGATAATGATAAAATAATGATATACTATATTATTATATAATGTGCTACTACAATATTGTTTTAGTACAAATTTTATTTTTGATGCGGTCCTAATTAATTATCTCAAGAAGCTTTATCCTATTAATTGTTAAATACTAGCTTCAATTATATCAAACTTAAACCAACAATTGCCTGGATGGTTTATCTGTGCTAGGATACAGGCTGAATATGAAATATTTGTGATTTTTATATGAACAATAATCAACCTAACAACGAAAAAGAACTGGAGTTATCTGGTGCGAGCAAAGAATTGCCAAAGTCGGATAAACAATCTGATAATTATGGATCTGAATCTATCCAAGTTCTAAAGGGATTGGATCCGGTAAAAAAACGTCCAGGAATGTATATAGGTGACGTGAGTTCAAAAGATGGACTGCTCAATATGCTTAAAGAAGTTGTTGATAATGCAATCGATGAAGCTTTAGCTGGTCATTGCGATACAGTAAGTATAAAAATCAACGCAGATCAGTCGATAACTGTTGTCGATAATGGTCGAGGAATTCCAGTTGATATTCATGCAGAAGAAGGAGTTTCAGCAGCTGAATTGATTATGACTAAGTTGCATGCCGGAGGAAAATTCGACAGCAATTCATATAAAGTTTCTGGTGGGTTACACGGAGTTGGTGTTTCGGTAGTAAATGCTTTGTCTACCTGGTTGGAGCTGCGGATTTGGCGGAACAACAAGGAATATTTTATGCGTTTTGAGCATGGTGAAGTTATTGAATCATTGAGAGAAGTTGGGCCAGCCAATAATAAACGAGGAACAGAAGTGACATATCTCGCGTCGCCAGATACATTCGCTGTTACCGAGATAGATTTTAGCGCAGTTGAACAAAGGATTCGCGAACTAGCTTTTCTTAATTCTGGCGTTAATATTATTTTGATTGATGATCGGGAGGCTCCTGAAAATAAAATCGAATTTTGTTATGACGGTGGTATTAAGGCTTTTGTTCAGTATCTCGATCGTTCGAAAAAACCATTGCATGATAGTATTGTGGTTGATGGAGAAGAAAATGATATCGTCCTGAACCTTGCGATGCAATGGAACGACAGTTATCACGAAAATATGCAATGTTTTACCAATAATATCAGGCAACGTGATGGAGGGACTCATTTGGCCGGATTTAGAGCCGCGTTAACTCGTTGTGTGAATAATTATGCTACGAGCGAACTAGGAAAAAAAGGCAACAAAGCTAATATTCAACCTGAAGATATTAGAGAAGGATTGACTGGGGTTCTATCGATCAAAATGTCAGACCCAAAATTTTCTTCTCAAACTAAGGACAAGCTCGTAAGCGGCGAGGCGAGAGCCGTTGTTGAATCGGTTGTTGCAGCTGGTTTAAACAAATGGTTGGAAGAAAATCCGACATCTGCAAAACTGGTTATTAATAGAATCATCGAAGCTTCTTTGGCGCGAGAAGCAGCAAGAAAAGCGAGGGAGCTAAGCCGCAAAAAAGGGGGGTTAGATATTGCAAAATTATCCGGCAAATTAACCCCATGTCGCGAAAAAAATCCGGCATTATGCGAATTATTTCTGGTTGAAGGGGCGTCAGCTGGCGGCACCGCAAAGCAAGGGCGGGATTCAAAAAATCAAGCTATATTACCACTTAGAGGTAAGATTCTCAACGTTGAGCGGGCAAGATTTGATCGAGTGCTTGGCTCTGAAGAAATAGGGACTCTTATCACAGCATTAGGCACTGGAATTGGTGAGGAGGATTTTAATATGGAAAAATTGCGTTACCATAAAGTTGTGATTATGACTGATGCTGATGTTGATGGAGCGCATATTAGAACTCTCCTGATGACTTTTTTCTACCGCCATATGCCGGCACTAATCGACTCGGGCCATTTATATATAGCTCAACCGCCGCTATATAAAGTCAAGAGAGGTCAAAAAGATACATACCTTAGAGATTATGAAGAATTGCAAGATTACTTATTTAATATTGTTACAGAAGAAAATAATTATCTAAAAATATATGAGACAGAATATAACGGTAAAGCTCTCAAGCAATTACTACTCAAAATTGCAAATCTACTCAGCTTTGTTCAGATTCACCATGCTTCGATACCAGAAGTAATCGAAGCATTAAGTATCACAGAAGAATTTAGCAAATACGACAATAATCCAGATTTTAGTATCGAGCGATTGGCGATTGAAACTGTTTCACACCTCAATGATACTTATGCCTCAACCCTTGACAAGATATCATGGTCATCTAGAATTATTGATGATAGCCATATAGAATTTAGCAAACATTCTGGTGATGCTTCATTTAAGCAAATTGTCAATATTAGCAGCGTTCATGCGCAAATTGATCAAAAAATGGTTGGAACTTTGAATGATTTATCGCAAATTTTTATAAAAGCTAAAAAAACTGCTAATTCTAATATGAATTATAAAGCTGAATGTAAAATCAAAAATCAGACCTTTAGTTGCAAATTACCATCAGATATTATGAATACTTTTATCGAACAAGCTAAAAAAGGATTGTATGTTCAGCGATTTAAAGGTTTAGGTGAAATGAATCCCGAACAACTTTGGGAGACAACTCTCAACCCAGAGAACCGAACCCTGAAACAACTACGTATAGCTGACAAAGATATTGCCGAAGATGTATTTTCAACTTTGATGGGCGATGTTGTTGCTCCAAGGAGAGAGTTTATTCAGCGCAATGCCTTAAAAGTTGAATATCTAGATGCTTAATTCTTATGAAGAAAATATTGGTTAGGATTGGATTAATCTGAAATAATAGGTCCAATCAAAAATTAAATAACAAGAAATATTAACTGTATTAATAAAAAGTCAGTGAATAAAAATAATTTTATAAAAATTTGTGGAGTAAAGGAAAATAACCTTAAAAACCTCAATATCGACATTCCCCGCGATAAACTCGTTGTGATAACTGGTGTTAGTGGTTCTGGGAAATCTTCTCTCGCTTTTGATACTATTTATGCTGAAGGACGCCGTTTATACCTCGAAAGCTTAAGCAACTATGCTAAACAATTTGAGTCAAATTCCAAACCAAATGTTGAATCTATATCGGGTTTATTGTCAGCAATAGCAATAGATCAAAAAACCACAATGCGTAATCCACGTTCAACGGTTGCGACTGTGACTGAAATCTATGATTATATGCGTGTTCTATTTTCTCGGATCGGAACTCCATATTCGCCAGCTACTGGATTACCAATTAAAAAGCAAACTACTGCTGAAATAGTTAGTAGAATTATGTCAATAGCGCCAGGAACATCTCTACAGTTTTATGCTCCAGTTGTTAATGGAAGAAAAGGAGAATACCGCAAAGAAATTATATCACTACGTCGCCAAGGTCATAAAAGCGTTAGAATTGACGGTGTAGAATATGGCTTTGATAACTTGCCAATGCTTGAAAAAAACAAGCGCCATGTTATTGATGCTATTTTGTCAAAAGTGGTAATCCAACATACCTCAGAAAGCGAGGCAACTGTTTCTGATATAGTGAATAATGCATTAAGAATTAGCGACGGGATTGTTGTCCTAGAAGTGAAAGCAATACCTAAGAAATTAGATAATCAAACTGATAATGTTGCCAAAGATATTGCAAGCAACATCCAAAACGAAAATAATCTGGGGATGAATCTGCAAAAAGTCATTGAGCAAAACCAACTTAAAGTTGGAGATGTGTTAACATTTTCGCAAAAGTTTGCTTGTCCCGTCTCGGGTTTTTCAATGCCAGAAATAGAGCCGCGGATCTTTTCATTTAATAGTCCTTATGGTGCATGTCCAAAATGTGATGGGTTAGGGGTTGAATCATTCTTTTCTCCTGATCTTGTGATGCCATGTTATAATATCAGCATAAAAGATGGTGCAATCGTACCATGGAATGGAGAAGATGAGAAATTCAGTTCCGTTACCAAAAGAAATTTCTATAACCAAACTCTGAATGGTTTGGCAGCACACTACGGTTTTTCTCTTGATACAAAACTTGTTGATTTACCTAAAGAAATTATAAATGTATTGTTATATGGCAGTGATGATCTTATTACATTTAATTATTTTGATAGTCATCGAAAAGTCACAACCAAAACCAAATTTGGTGGCATTTTGAATTATTTGCAAGATCGTTGGGTCAAGGCTGAAAATCAAAATACAACCGAAGACCTTAATAAATATCGGGATGTTAGAAATTGTACTAGCTGCAATGGCTATAGATTGCGTGAAGAATCTCTTTGTATTAAAATTGATAATCTACATGTAGGTCAGGTTTGCAGTATGAGTATCAATGAATTGATAGGGTGGTTCAGTGTTTTGCCTGCAAAATTATCACCCATCTTTGCTCATGTTAGCGACCAAGCAATCAAAGAAATAAGCAAAAGGTTAAAGCTATTGGATAATATAGGTTTAGGTTATTTAACCTTAAATCGAAGATCAGTTACCTTGTCAGGCGGAGAAAGCCAAAGAATTAGGCTTGCAACTCAAATTGGCTCAGGTTTAAGCGGGGTTCTATATGTTTTAGATGAACCTTCAATTGGTTTGCATCAATCTGATAATACAAAGCTGATGAATACTATGAGATTGCTATGTGATCAAGGAAATAGTGTAATTGTTGTCGAGCACGATATTGATATGATGCGTTCAGCAGATTATTTAATTGATATAGGTCCTGGAGCTGGTGTTAATGGTGGACAATTGGTTGCAGCAGGTACTCCAGAAGAGGTTGCGGCAAATCCTAATAGCATTACTGGCCAATATCTAAGAAACACCAGAAAAATCGAATTACCCAAAAGTCGCAGACCGATAGGTAATAAATCCATCAAAGTTATCGGTGCAGAAGAAAATAATCTCCGTAATATTGATGTATCAATTCCATTAGGTAATTTTGTTGTTGTTACTGGAGTTTCTGGTAGCGGTAAATCAACATTTGTGATCGATACTCTCTATAAGGCAGCGATTCGAAAAATGAATGGATCACAAGTAACTCCAGGGGCACATAAAGAAATCTTTGGCCTTGAATATATTGATAAAATAATAGAAGTTGATCAATCAGCAATAGGGCGAACTCCAAGATCAAATCCAGCAACCTATACCAACGTTTTTACAATTATTCGCGATTGGTTTGCAGCACTTCCAGAAGCAAAAAATCGAGGATATACTGCGAGTAGATTTTCTTTTAATGTTAAAAGCGGTAGGTGTGAAGTCTGCGAGGGTGATGGAGCAATTAAAATTGAGATGTATTTTTTACCTGATGTTTATGTGCCTTGTGAGCAATGCAATGGTAAACGCTATAATGAAGAGACACTGCAAATAACATATGAAGGACGTTCGATTGCTGATGTGTTAAAAATGACAACTGATGACGCTTTAGCATTTTTTGATGGCACATCTAATTTGATTAAAGAAAAATTAATGGCGTTGCACGAAGTAGGGTTGGGATATATCCAAATTGGACAATCGGCAACAACTTTGTCAGGTGGGGAAGCTCAGCGTGTTAAACTTGCAAAAGAGTTGGCGCGAAAATCTACCGGGCGTACTTTATATATCTTCGACGAACCAACAACTGGTCTGCATATTGAAGACATTCGCAAATTGCTTCTAGTTCTTAATAAACTGGTTGATTATGGTAATAGCGTCTTAGTCATTGAACATAATCTTGATGTGATAAAAATGGCTGATCATGTCATAGACTTTGGGCCATATGGTGGCGATAAGGGAGGTGAAGTTGTGGTCTATGGTACTCCAGAAGAAATTATTAAATGTCCTGAAAGTCTTACAGGACATTATTTGAAACCATATTTATAAAAATTAAATTAATAAAATGAATAGTATAGAAAATAGCTTAGTAGAAAATAATTGGGCTCAAACAAATGTTTTTATAACTGTGCGACATTGGTTGATTGATGCTGTAAATAGAATAATTAGCCAAGTTAAAGATCACAATCAGTATAATGAAGAACAATTAAAAGCTATTATAAATAAATTTACGGTTGAGGTGCCAAAAGATCCATCTCACGGTGAAATATCAACCAATATTGCAATGTTATTGGCTTCGTATTTAAAACTACCAGCTGTTGAGGTTGCAAAAAAAATTGTCGCAGCTTTAACCTATCAAGATGGCTTAAATCAAAATGAGCAAAACTTGCCATCAGAAACATTGGTACAAATTAAAGGAGCGTTTATAAATTTGATTTTACCAGATAAATTTTGGCAAAACCTTTTGGAGCAAATTAATCTTATTGGAGATGAATATGGCAAAAACAACTTGTGGTTGCAAGAAAAAATCAACCTTGAATTTGTCTCAGCAAATCCAACAGGACCGATGCATATAGGGCATGCTCGTAGTGCCGTTGTTGGCGATGTGTTAGCTAATTTGCTTGAATATTGTAATTTTGATGTTACTAAAGAGTATTATATTAATGATGCAGGCAAACAAATCAACACCCTCGGTGAATCTACATACTTGAGATGGAAGGAACTAAAGGGGGAATCTGTTGACTATCCGAAAGATTTCTATCAGGGTGTTTATGTCAAAGAGTTTGCCGCAGAGTTGATAGAAAAAAATATACCGGTATCGACAGAACGGCTTGAGGCAGTTAAGCAATTGGCAGAGTATTCTGGCGGTAAGGTCATGAAAGGTATTCAGGAGGACCTTGAAGGGTTTGGTGTATATTTTGATAATTATTTCAGGGAATC
>CALKVD010000050.1 GCA_937996615.1 uncultured Rickettsiales bacterium
GAGCAAAATTTGATCCAAAATTTGGCTTTGATCGAATTAATATTATTCATATGATGGCTATTTGCATCAACATCAATAACTTTTTCTAAATCAAAATCGCTTTTTTGTCGCAAAGCTAAATCTATTTTTAGATTTGCCATTGCATGCTCAAGCTTCTTTTTTTCTTCAACTAAGCTAGTGGTTCGGCCCAAAAGATCAGATTGACTACATTTCAAGCTATTTGCAATATTAGTCAAGATTTCTTGACGTTTTTGCGCCAATTCTAGAGCTTTTAGCCCTGTTATCGCTTCAATTCTTCGAACTCCCGAAGCAATTGATTCTTCCGAAGTGATGAGGAACAACCCTATATCGCCAGTTCTTTTGACGTGAGTTCCACCACATAGTTCAGCTGAATCACCCATAAAGATAGCACGAACCTCTTCTTCATATTTTTCGCCAAACAACGCAATAACACCTTGTTTTAAAGCGTCTTCATAGTTAGTGATCGAAACGAAGGTTTCGCAATTCGCGATTATCGAAGAGTTAACCAGCTTTTCTATTTCTTGCAACATCGTCGCTGTTACTGGTTTATTATGGGAAAAATCAAACCGCAATTTTTCTTGAGTAACTAGCGAGCCCTTCTGGGTGATATGTTCGCCAATGACTGTACGCAATGCTTGATGGAGCAGGTGGGTTGCTGAGTGGTTTGCTCTGATCTGGTTGCGTCTAGAAGAATTAACCTCGGCAACAACTTCGTCGCCAACAGACAAACCAGTCGCTGAATTAAGATGGTGACCATATAATACACTAGCATATTTTTGGGTATCAACAATCTCATACAGCGAATTTTTAGATGAGGCTGCATCACAATCTTGGGTTGCAACAGGTTCAGCTATAATAAAAACACCGGCGTCACCAATTTGCCCGCCGGACTCAGCGTAGAACGTAGTTTGCTCCAATATTATTACTGTTTTTATATCTGGTTCAGCTTTGGAAACAGCGCGACCATTTTGGATAATTGCTAATATTTTTGTTTTGACACTATCTTGTTCATAACCTAAAAAAGAATCGGCAAAATTATTTTGGCTTCTGAGATCTGCCACAATCTCGTACCATATTTTATCTTCAGCAATCTGCCCAGACCCAACCCAAGAAGCGCGAGAACGTTCTTTCTGCTGGTTCATCGCTTGGTCAAAAGCATTTTGATCAACTTTAATCCCTTTTTCGCGTAGTATATCTTGAGTCAAATCCAAAGGAAAGCCATAGGTATCATATAACCTAAATGCGATTTCCCCACTAAACAAACTGCCAGAAGATAGATTATTACTGTTCTCCAGTAGCATATCCATCCCGCGCCCTATAGTTTCTTTAAAACGCAGTTCTTCTTCGCGCAGGATTGATTCAATGCTTGATTGCGCTTGTTTTAGCTCGGGATAGGCTTGTCCCATTTCGGCAACGAGAACCGGAACAAGATTGCAAAGCACTTCTGTTTTAGCTTGGATTTTATATGAATGGCGAACTGCCCGACGAATTATCCTCCGCAGAACATACCCCCTCCCCTCATTGCTAGGCATAACACCGTCTGCGATCAAAAAGCTCGCCGAACGGAGATGATCTGTTATAACTTTATGCGATGCTATGGTATTAGTATTATAGTCACCAGAAATTTTTCGCGAAGCTTGAATTAAATTTTTAAATAGATCTATCGCATAATTATCATTAACCCCCTGCATCACAGCAGCGATTCGTTCTAAACCCATCCCAGTATCGATTGAAGGTTTTGGTAAAGGTATTCTAGTTCCGTTCGCCAGCTGTTCATATTGCATAAAAACCAGGTTCCATATTTCAATATAGCGATCACCATCAGATTCAGGGCTTCCCGGCAATCCTCCAGCATATTCTGGGCCGTGGTCATAAAAAATCTCGGAACATGGTCCACAAGGGCCGACGTCGCCCATCGACCAAAAATTATCGTTGGTGCTGATTTTGATGATCCGGTCTGAACCAAATCCGGTCAAACGGCTCCATATCTGATATGCCTCTTCGTCGGTATGGTATATGGTTATATATAATTTTGTTTGATCTAGCCCAAGTTCGTTAACTAAAAAATTCCATGCCAGTTCAATTGCTTTTTCCTTAAAATAATCACCAAAAGAAAAATTACCCAACATTTCAAAAAATGTATGGTGCCTGGCAGTATAGCCAACATTTTCTAAATCATTATGTTTTCCACCAGCCCGAACACATTTTTGTGCCGTTGTCGCTCGTAGATGTTTCGGCTTTTCCGTTCCAGTGAAATAGTTTTTAAATTGCACCATCCCAGAATTAGTGAACATCAGAGTTGCATCATTTTGCGGAACTAATGGACTAGATTGGACCACTGCATGCTGACTTTTAGCAAAATAATCTAAAAATTTTTGGCGAATTTGATTTAGCGTTATCATAGAGTATTATATGCTTGAGTGTTAGATGTTACCCTGTATACTAAAAAATTTATAGCCTGGGAAGTACTTAGGCATTTTATTTTTTAATAACATTAATTAAATTTAATAGTGTTGCTAAATTGTATCATTATTATATCGAACAACACTATATAAATATCGAATAATATTATCAAATATTGATTCTGTTAAATACAGCTTGGGGTTGTTTTTGAATCATAAATCGCTCAGGAAACAGAAGAACCAGCTCTTGCGTTAGATTTTGTCCTTTACTCCCAACTTCCAGCATATCTAGAATTTTAATAGCTCCAATTGGAACAAAGGGTTGTAAAAGAAAAGCAATCGCACGGATAGTATAAAGCAGATTATATAACACATCATTCATCTTTGTTAATTCTTGATTTTTCCTCAAAGTCCAAGGCGCCATTTGCTCCATATAAACATTCGCCGCCGCACCTAGTTCTACGATTGAATTAAGAGCCAGATGAATTTTTTGTTTTGCCATATAAGATTCAACTTTTTGAATCGTCGATTCAACCATAGATTGCAGTACCTGGTCTTCTTCTGGCCGTTTTGACTGAGGATTTTTAGCAACAGTGCCATCACAATATTGATAAACAAAAGAGGCTGCTCTTTGAGCTAAATTACCAATATTATTTGCTAAATCAGAGTTGACCCTGCTAATTAATTGGCTTTTGCTATAATTGCCATCATCACCAAAGCTAATTTCTTTCATCATAAAGTATCTTACATAATCCGACCCAAACTCTTCAACTAGTTCTTTTGGATCTATTGTATTGCCTAATGATTTTGATATCTTCTGACCTTCGTTGGTCCACCAGCCATGAGCAAAAATTCGTTTTGGCAACGGCAGGTTGAGTGCCATCAATAATGCTGGCCAATAAACTGCGTGGAAAATCAAAATATCTTTACCGATGATATGGAGATCAGCTGGCCAAAATGATTTTTCTTTTGCTCTGTTTGGAGCGACTTGGTTTTGTTCAGTTGGATTTTGAACCTTTATGCTTTCAATCGCTGAGATATAATTAAACAAAGCATCGATCCAAACGTAGATAACGTGTTTTCCATTACTAGGAACCGGGATCCCCCAATTAAACGAAGTTCGTGATATTGAAAGATCGGTTAAGCCTTTTTTAACAAATGAGATCACCTCGTTGCGTCTGACATTCGGCGCAATAAAGTCTGGTTGGTTTTCATATAGCTCTAGTAATTTATTCTGCCAAGCCGAAAGTCGGAAAAAATAGCTGTCTTCTTCAACCCATTCAACCGGAGCTCCAGTTGGCGCCTTAGAATCGACCAAATCCCCTTCACTATAAAAACATTCATCACGAACAGCATACCACCCGGAATATTTTCCCAGATAGATTTGGCCAGAATCTTCTAGTTTTTGCCATATTGATTTGACATAACTGGTATGTCTTTTTTCGGTTGTGCGAATAAAATCATTCGGGGTACAGTTACATATTTCCATTAATTCTTTGAATTTTGGTGCTAAAAAATCAACAAATTCTTGCGGTGCCAGCCCATTAGCTTCAGCTGATTTTTGGATTTTTTGACCGTGTTCATCTGTACCAGTTAAAAACATTGCATTATTACCTTGAGTTCTGTGA
>CALKVD010000051.1 GCA_937996615.1 uncultured Rickettsiales bacterium
GATCTACACAGGCGAAGACACTCTTTCCCTACACGACGCTCTTCCGATCTGGTTCTTTAAAATTATGCCAAGAATTTGCTGATATTTTTTGTTTTTTATCGGCCAGTAATATTAAAAAAACACAAAAAAGCAACAAAAAAAAAGAATATGATAATTTAGATTCTTTATCTGCCACTGTCGTCATTTGTCCACCTTCGATTTATATACCAGAAATAGCAGCAAAAATCAAGTACCAGCCTAACAATATTCTTGAACCAAATACAAGTTTTAGACAAAATTTTGTCTCCCAGTCTATATCACAACAATTATCATATATTAACGTTATTCTTGGTGCCCAAAATGTAGCAATCGGTCCAAAAGCTCAGACTGGAGAAATCGACTGCCGAATGCTATCAGAATTTGACTGTCGTTATGTTATTCTAGGGCATTCAGAGAGGAGGAGAATTTATGGTGAAAATATAGACGTTATTTGTGCAAAAGTAGTTGATGTTTTAGAGAATAATATGATTCCTATAATATGCATAGGTGAAAGTCGCGAAATTTTTGAATCTAGTCAAACAATTCAATATATTAAATCAGAAATAGAAGTTATTAAAAAAACATTACTAAATGTAACAAAGCGAAATTTGCCCGAAGCTGACTCTACTAAACCTAGAAATAATAAAACTATTTTGAGAAGCGATCTACCTTTGCCAGATCAAAAACCAGTTTCTTCGATCGTCATAGCCTATGAACCAGTTTATGCAATCGGTTCTGGAATTGTTCCCGAGCTTAGCCATATTGAGAGTGTTAGTAGGTTGATTTATCAAGAATTAAAAGCAACCATGGATCAGTGTTCATATAATTTTAATATTATTTATGGTGGATCAGTAACAAGTGCAAACTCTCCTCAGATACTCAATATAAATTATATTGACGGTTTGTTGTTAGGTGGTGCTTCATTGCAATTAGAAGAGGTAACTAAAATTTCAAATATATTATTAACATTTTGAAAAATTTTTGTTGCATTTCAAAAACACATCTGCTAGTATGCATCGACAGGGAAGGATTTAACTAATTTAAAAATGAAAAAAAAAATTAAAGGCCTAGTACATCCTGTTGATGCATACGTTGGGAGTAAACTCAGGGCTGCACGACAAGAAAGAGGTCTGAGTCAAGAAAAAGTAGCCTCTGAAGTTGGTGTTACATTCCAACAAATACAAAAATATGAAAAAGGTAGCAATCGGATTAGCTGTAGTAAACTATATGAGCTTGCTAGTCTCTTTGACATAGACGTTGCTAATTTTTTTGATGGATTGAATCTTGCTAATCATTATCGTGAAAATAACCCGAAATCTAGAAATAAGTCTGCCTCTTCCCTACTGGGGCCTGACCATAATACCCAAGGAAACTATAGCATAAAATCAGGTTATATAGGCGAATCTCTCAGAGCTAATATGAGTAAAGAACTAAGCTTTATCCCAACTGGTGATAAAACTGCTAAATACTCCCAGCTTAGTGACTCAGTAGAAAAAGATTTTGGTTATAATTTATCAGATTTTGCTAACGTCTCTAAAGATTTGCTTAAAATTGCTGCTATGTCACCAGATGAAGTAGAAAAGATTATGCCAAAAGTGCAAAACAGAGATCTGCTCTATGTTATAGGGTTTTTAACTAAAGAAGAAAAAAGTGGCAAACTAAAAGAACTTGTGCTGCAAGTTTTAGGTACGTTATTTAGCCTCTATTCAGTTCCAAAAATCGAAGAAGATCGATAATCTAACTTAGCTCGAGTTTTATCTCCAGATCTGCTGTTTTCCTGAAAATTGCTGCGAATTGGTTGTTTTGGCTGCGTTTTAAGGGGCTGCGGAAACATTTTGCAACAACTTAATAAAAACCAGTAATTTTACTATAGCTTATGCGAAAGCACCGACTCGAATATTTTGGAACGATTCAATTCAGCTGCATAAATTTAGTTTCCTTGTTTTGCCATAACATCATAAGCAGTTTTTTGTAGCTTATAAGTATTATTAATAAGGTTAGATTCGCCTTGAAATTTTCGTTGCACTTCAATTAGTCGCTGCATTTCTAGTACTGGTTGCACATTAGATTCTTCAATAGCTCCCTGCAAAACTCTAATATTGATAGCTTCTTGTGGTTCTTGATCTGTAGCCATTAGGCTATCAAAGCTTTTACGCATCAGTTTTGGATTTTCAAACTGGACTACTCCAATTGAGCCTCGAGGTTCAACGGTAGCAACGTCGCCATTTTGTTTTACTTCAACTTGGATATTACCTGAAGCATCTATCATGATTTTTTCATCCATACTTGCAAATGTGATATTATCACCATTAGTCGATAGTACTGGATAGCCGTTGCTAGTAGTGAGAACATATTCATTATTAAGGTGAAAATTACCCGCTCGAGTATAACGGACACCGCTTGGTGTTTGAACCATGAAAAACCCTGCGCCATTAATAAACAGATCGAGCATTCTACCAGTTTGTTTGACCGAGCCTTGTTTCATATTAATAACATTAGTGATATCATTTGGCATTGCAACATCATCGAGTACATCTTTATTAAGATAGCTTTGAAACAAAACTGTATCGTTTTTATATCCTGCCGTATTGGTATTGGCTGTGTTATTTGCAATAGTATTAATATTGTTAAATTCTCCTACTGTACCAGCTAGGAGAGAGTATATTCCATTATCCATATCATAAATTTAGTATTTATTTTTGTATTTAACATTAGATTAAAAAAATGCTTTAAGCAATTGAAATTATTTTATTTATAAAGCTATTGTCTTATAAATCTTTTTGTTTTAAAGTCTGACTTATTTGCTAGGTGCAGACAATCTTTTTCTGTTGATCGATAGGGGTTGATGTCAATTCCGCCGCGTCTAGTATATCGCCCATAGACTGTAAGTTT
>CALKVD010000052.1 GCA_937996615.1 uncultured Rickettsiales bacterium
TTTCAAGAAAATATCCAAATCTGCAAAATGTAAAGCCGACAACAACCTATGCGATTAGTCTAGGAATTCCATCTCTTGGCTTATAAAGTATATCACTGTTCAGAAAAAGATACTATCAAGCTGAATACAAAATAAATAATGCTTTTATAAAAAAATTGAGCTTTTATTCTATTTATTCAAATTAATTGAGTTTCTTAACCAAAATATAGCTACCATTTGGTATAATATCGGAACTTTCTCTTGGTATACCAGAGTATCCATTGCTTTTACCAAGATATATTTGAGTTTCAATATTAGCAAATAACTTATTGTGAGATAGTTCTAAAATTATCTTGCTGATTTGGAGATTTATATTAACTATACAAATCTCTATTTGCTTCAATAATTCGTCAATCACAGCTGTATAATCAATTTTATCAAAAATGAGCGCTTGTTTTCTACTTATCGATTTTTTTTCATTATCCATACGATCTATCATATCCGCTGGACCTATATAATGGATATAACCAATCCCCTGCCTTACTACCACAATTGATTCTACTATAATACAAAGAGGGTTTGTATTTCTTATTTGATTAGAAGAGGGTCGATTTTTTTCAGCCTGATCAAAATTTACTGCAACCCTAAAAACATATTTTTTAATCTCAGTTTCACCCCAAAATTCTTCATCGCACTGATGAAAAATTAGTAAATTTTGGTTGCAAAGCATCCGTTGCATTTCTGGGTAACGTTTTGGATCTGCTTGATAGTATTTGATATATTCCTCTAGTTCTAGCGGCACATCAACATAAAGATTGTAGATACCTCGAGCAAAACCACCGCGCTGCTTCTTTTTATCTTGTTTGATGCTCTCTACCTCACTTTTAGACAAACCAAAAGAATTAGCAATTGATTCCACAACTTCCAGGACATCAGCCAACTCAGCTTTTAGTTCATCACTATCTTTAGCATGCAGAACTTCATTAGCTTCTTCATGTAACTTCTGCGCTAAAAAATATCTATACTTAGTTTGATCTAAAATTGACAACGAAGATCTGATCCCATTTTTAACAAATGTATCATCTATTGAAATAGTTTTATCCCTAACTAATTTATCTACTTTAAATCTTTTCAATATATCTATACCACCATTATATCTTTATTTTTAGCTGCAACTAATCCATCAATTTTAGCTGTATGGGTGTCGGTCATCTTTTGGACTTGTTCCGATAAATTATGGAGATCATCTTCTGAGATATCTCCAGATTTTTCAAGTTTTTTAAATTGATCAATTCCATCGCGTCTTATATTACGGACAGAGATTTTTGCATTTTCTCCATATTCAGCAGCTTTTTTACATAATTCTTTGCGTCTCTCCTCACTAAGATCTGGTAAAGGGACTCTGATTACAGCGCCCTCAGCTATTGGATTTAAACCTATTTCCATAGCGACAATAGCTTTTTCTACTGATTTTGCTAGACTTCCGTCCCATACTTGGACCAAAATCATTCGTGGCTCTGGAACATTAATAGTTGCGATTTGGTTGAGTGGCATCATGTCGCCATATGCTTCAACTTTAATACCATCTAATAAAGCAGCAGAAGCTCTGCCAGTTCGTAAACCAGATAATGCATGATTCAAGCTACTGATTGAACCATCCATTCTTTTATTTAAATCTTCCATTATTGTCTTGGTTACTGCATTTTGCATATAGGTAGTATCTATAAAAATTGAGTTATGATTGATTATAATTGGCATTTATAAACTGCAAAGTATTAATAGAACAATTCTAGTCTATATTCAAGTAATTTAGCATTTAAAGTAACTTGTAGGCATAAATAAAAGTTGAAAAATTTTCCTTATCGAATCAATTGATATTTTAATGAATCTAAACCTAAACTAACGACTCAAATTAAGTTTTTTAACCAACCTATCGCCAAAATCACCAAGAAAAATGCTGGCAGCAACCTCGTTATCAACCTGATGTCTCTTTTTGCGAGAAAATCCAACACCACGCATTAAAGTATGAGCCAGGGACGTTGTGAATCTTTCGTCTGTATATATCAAAGGGATAGTTGGCCATTTTTGAGTCCAAACCATAGCAAGCTTAGAATCATGTTGCGAGAGGGAATAGTTAGTGCCAATAACCAATGCAATCGCTCGCTGCGATATTACGATATCATGTATAGCTTTCAGATCGATTTCAATTTTAGCTCTTTTGATGGTTAAATTAGGAATGGCAACTTTTGTATCATATCTCCATGTAGCAACCCCTATCGTATTTGCTCCTATGTCAAGTCCAAGCAAAACAATTTGTTTGTTATCAATCAAATTGAGCTTTAAGAAATCTATAAGATAATTCAGCTGAAAATCGGGATTATTTTTCTCTTCTAGTAACATCAAAATTTATACATCATCTTTTGCAAGCATCAAAAAACATTCTTCTAGAGTATCAGCGATTTCATATCCTCTTTCAGATCTTTCATGGCAAAACTTGCTCGTGTGAATATCTCCGAGTAATGAGATGAGATTGTTCCAAAATCCTTGATAATTGACTAGAATAATTTTTTGCTTAATTATACCGAGTCTTTTTAAAGTCATTACCTCAAAAAATTCATCTAGAGTACCAAATCCACCAGGCAATGTTATAAATGCATCAGATCTATCTATCATGATCTCTTTGCGTTCAAGCATACCATCAACCAAAATGGTTTCGTCCAGTTCAGTATGCAAACATTCGATATGATCTAGAATTTTTTGAGGGAATATACCAACTACTCTAGATCCATTTGCTGCTGCTGAGTTTGCAACTTCCCCCATCAATCCTTTTGATCCGCCACCATAAACCAATTCATAACTACCTTCGCCTAGCATTTCGCCACATTTTTTAGCTAATTCAAAATACTTATTTTCAACCTTATCACTAGCTCCACAAA
>CALKVD010000053.1 GCA_937996615.1 uncultured Rickettsiales bacterium
TCGATAGTGGATAATTGCTCCATTTTCTTTAAACCCAGAAATAGTTGCAAAACTATTACAAATAAAATCATCGGACTGAGAACGAAACTCTAACAATTTTTCTTCGGCAGTAATTTCGCTAATTTTTGTTGTGATATTATTTTCGTTATTTCTTTCTTGCTTACTTCCATGTTTGAATTTTTTCTGGTATAAAGGCAAAAATTCGGATTGTTTTGCGTCATACTGTTCTAGGCCCAATTGCTCTGGATCTGTTTTTTCCAGCTCCGATTGATCCAGCTCGGACTGTTTTAGCCAAGCGAAAAATTTTGCCAAAGCGATTCCATCATGCAAATGAGCTAACTTCATTCCTATCTGTTCTTGAGGATTTTTGATTGATTTAAAAAGCTCAGATGGATCTTGGTAGGGCAACAACGCATTGTTGAGATTTTGGGCTAAGATAAAAAAACTAGCTGATGTTTTTTTAGAATCGGCAGCGATTTTTTTCTGCTGATGATTATTTGAATTATTTTTGGCAACAGAAAGTAAGTCAGCTATTACAACCTGAAGCTGTGCAATATTATAAACCTCAACGTTTAAATCTGCTAGGTAATTTAAAACTTCGGTCTGAATTTTATCCGTATTAACAAATAACATATGCTTTTGATTATTACTATCAGAGCCGAGATTAAATAGCAAATAACAAAGCAAAAGTGGAGTGTGGGGGAGGTCTCTACCCCTAATATTCAACAACCAACAAATTGAATCAGCAGCAGCAAAGAAAAAATAATCCGGACAATCAAAGCCAAAATCATTATGTACTTTTTTTCTTACTCTTTGGATTTTACTTTGGGAGTTTTCACCGCTATATTCATCCGGGATGATAAAAGCAAAATCTGAGCTAGGTTTATTAATTTGTCTAATTTTATCGATAGGATTTGTAACCAAAGGTTGCAAAGATATTCCATATTTCCCCATTATTGATTGATAACGCTCAAATTCAACTATTGTATGAAGAGAGGGATCGAAACCAATTGTTGATTTGCTAAAAAATTGCAAAACTTCCCAACAATTTGAGGTATGCATATCATAAATCAGCCAACCTTCCCCCAATTCATGCTTAGATCG
>CALKVD010000054.1 GCA_937996615.1 uncultured Rickettsiales bacterium
CCAATGGCACCTGTTTTATACATAAATACCCAATTGTAGCCATATATACCTAAATAATCCGCCTCACCAAAAATTTTACTCTGGAACTTTGCTATAATTCTGCTATAATCCCAAATACAAATAAATAATTTAAAAATTTAAATATAACCAAAATTAAACGATATGAGTATAAATCTAGGCGCCTTTGATCATAATATACTTCATCTGATTTCCTATAATTCTAAAGCTCTCCACGATTATTCTATCGAAGACATATATGAAGCTGGAATTGTTCTCAAAGGTACAGAAGTCAAGTCACTTCGCCGTTTTAAAACAAATCTTGGTGATTCACATGCCTCTATTGATGATGGTGAAATCTTTATCCATAATTTGCATATTCCAGAATATACCGAAGCTAATCGTTTTAACCATTATCCAAAAAGACCTCGTAAAATATTACTCAAAAAAACGCAAATCAAAAAATTGATCGGCCTAACTCAACGCAAAGGAATGACTTTGATCCCTTTGCAATTCTACTTCAATCGCAAGAATATTGCCAAACTTGTGTTGGCGGTTGCAAAAGGTAAGAAGCAGTATGATAAGCGTGAGTCAATTAAAAAAAGGGATGTGAATCGAGAGATTGCTCGCAGTTTGAAACGCTGAGATTTGACTAGTTTTTGAGTTCACTCAATAATTAATTTTATACTAAAAAGTTGGGGTTTGCCCGTTTGAGTTTATCTATCAAAAAAAGGTTGGAAAAATTATATGGTTGCGTTTTATCTTTGTCTTCTCTAAAGCTGCGAAAGTGTAACGGTGGTGTTTTTTTATAATTAATACTTATCTATACTTTGTTATAATGATTTTTAGATTGAATTTGATTTTATATGTTATTCTAAATTCATTTCATTGTATTTCTAGCTAATTTATTATTTATATTGCGATATATTGTTATTTTTGTATAGAAAAGATATCGCAAAGGCCCCACAAAGCCGCATCGCAAAAGCTATTATATGCTGGTGTGAATCATCGGAAAAGATGCGAAACGACATACTAATTTTATACCGATTCAGCTATAAAGCTTTTGTAAATCTCGCCCATACTCCAATCGCAGGGTATTTTTCCTTCAATCATTTCTGCTTTAGTTGCAAATTGTCTAGCGATTTTAGAGTTAAGATTAAATTGTGGCTCAGAGCAAGGCGTCGGATAAAACTTTGGCATGTTCTGCGGCATGAACTTTGGCAAAGCCAGTTGATGGCGAAGCGGATTCGGCTCGTCCCGCATATCTAGGAAAGGTACCGAAGAGCATAAAATATGGCAGCACAAAGCTATATCCCCCCATGTTTTTATGCTCTTCTTGGCACCATATTACTGCTGCATCGTTATAATGTGATAGCAAAGCACTAACCTCTGTAACAGGAAAAGGTGCTAGTTGCTCGAGGCGCACTAGCAAATATTTTTCAATTTTGTCATCTTGGATTTTTTGTAGTAAGTCGTAATAAATTTTACCACTGCAGAAAATGATGCGTTTTATTTGATTTTTAATTTGGCTAGTTGGTTGGGTTTTATTGGCTTTATGGTTATTTGTGGTTATATCTAGTTGCAGTGGGACGACTTTGTCACCCACAACAGTAGTTGCAATCAAGGGTTGAAACGCTGTTCCGGTTCCCATTTCTGCCAAATCTGAAACAGCTAATTTATGGCGCAGCAAGGATTTTGGTGTCATTAAAACCAACGGTTTGCGAAATTTTGCATAGATCTGGCGTCTTAGAACATGGAAGAGAGACGCTGGGGTGGTACAATTGCATATTAGCATATTACTATCAGAGTATAGTTGGAGGTATCTTTCCAACCTGGCCGATGTGTGTTCTGGTCCCTGCCCTTCATTCCCATGGGGTAACAGTATTGTTAAGGCACTCATCTGGAGCCATTTTGCTTCTGCTGACGCGATATATTGGTCAATAACAATTTGGGCGCCGTTGGCAAAATCGCCGAACTGGGCTTCCCATATTGTTAGGCTGTTGGGATTAACTGTGCTATAGCCATATTCAAAAGCAAGGACGCCATATTCCGACAAGTGGCTGCTATAGGCTTTGAAATGACCTTGATTTGGTTTTAGGTTGGCAAATGGAGTATATTCCTCTTCGGTTTTTTGATCAACTAGAATCGCATGCCGGTGGGAGAATGTGCCGCGCTTAGCGTCTTCGCCACTAAGTCTAATTCCAGATCCGTCATATAGCAGACTTGCAAAAGCCAACCCCTCGCCCATACTCCAATCGCAGGGTATTTTTCCTTCAATCATTTCTGCTTTAGTTGCAAATTGTCTAGCGATTTTAGGGTTAAGATTAAATTTTTTTGGTGTTTCTTTAACGTTTAAAAACTCTTGAAAACACAATAACGCTAATAAAATAAAAAGTGCATACGGACGAGCCTCTTGCGCATAATATATAATGTAATAAGTCGTTCCAAATAACAGACTACAGCCTGCAGCAAAAACAATATTGATACGCTTCAAAAGAATATTAAATAATACAACATTTGCAATTAACATCGATATGGCCGAAGGAAGCCGGAGCGTAATCTCATTCCAATCAAATATAAAATTAAGAGGCCACATCATTAAAAAATATAACGGAGGATGTGCATGTCGCTGAAATAATTTTACTATAAAATCAATAATTGATGGCTGCCTAATTGTTTCCCAAGTTTGAAATTCATCAAGCCAAAGAAGTTTAGTGTCTAATTGGTAAAAAAAAAGTATCGAGCAAAATATAGGTATCAAAAAAACAAAATTATTTTTTAAAAAACTCTTGACCACTTCATTCAAACATACTTGTTTTTTTAACATCCGCAAGCACTTTCATCTTATTTTTAATATTGAAATATCTAAGCCTGTTGCATTTAGTTTAACGAAGAGTTCTTGTGATATAAATTTCAAAAACGCTTCATTGATGACTTAAGCGCTAACTTATGTTAGCTATTAAGTATGTCTATTGAAAACGAAAACGATCTTATTGCTCTTCGAAAAATCGGTCGTATTGTAGCTCGATGTCTACAATACATGGGTTCAAAACTAGAGCCCGGAATTACCACTCTTGAGCTTGATCAGGTTGGGCATGCTTTTTTAGAAAAACACGGAGCCCCCCTGTTTCAGGGTAATCGAACCTTTTCTTTCAACAGGAGCCCGAGAGGTTTTTGACACCGGTGATGGATGGACGCTAGCCACCGGAAAAAAATTTCTTACAGCTCAGCAGGATTGTCTTTTTATTTTACTAATCAGAGCTGGCATGGCCGAGAATACACTCGCACACAAATCAGTCCAAATACAGCATGGGAAAATGAACCAACCAGCGTTGATTTCGATGCAGATTCACGAAATCTAATTTCATCTGACGGTGTTGGTGTTGCCCTGTTTAATCAGACCGGACAAAGTTTGGGTGATTACCAAACCTTTGATTTTTCAAATTTTAAACCTCCTTATAATTTTTTACACCTAGATAAAATCGAGTTTTTCGATCAAGGAAAATAAGTTTTTACATCCATTCACAAAACGGATCAGAAGCTCATGCTTGTTACGATATATCTTGTGGATTAGATTTTTGGCTTCGACAAAATTGCATCGCGAAGTGTGTGCTTAACCAAAACCTCTTGTTTAAAACAAGTGTTACGCTCCATTAAGAAAACCTTTGTGGGTATAAAAAAAATTCAATTTCTAAACATGACGAAACAAAGCAGTGCTGCTGACATGCACTGCTTTGTAAATCATTAAAAAATTTTGCCGCCGCTTCACTGCGCTACTTCTGCCCGTATAGGGACTTACCACTTTTGCACAGGTTTATGGTCAATAGCCTCACACTATTTTTTCGTGGCGTTCCGCTCGAGTCTTCTGGCCTTCGTTTCTCAAGTGGCCGTTCGATGAATATCCGTCTCTTCCTTAAAATTTACCGATGAGCCCCGGCGCTTTTCGTCTCTCTTTCGGGCGAGTACCCGATGCTTTTATTTCACGGTCCACTAAAATCTTTTTACAACAAGGCAAGCCTTTATGTACAGTTGGTTGCCGCCAATTTGAAAATTATTAGGGAAGAGTTTCTGCCCCAGATTTACTATTGGCGATCATCTAGATAAGACGTTTTTAGAACAAAAATTCCAGACACAGTTGCTGAAAAAATATAATTTTAATTCAAAATCACGCTTCAGAAACATACTGAAAATAAATTTTAAATTTCAAGAAAGCAGTTTTTTGAAGCTTTTATTTTAAAAAAATAATTTTATAATCCAAAAATATTTTTTACAAATGCGCCATTAACCCTTTAATTGCTTTAGGAATTCTGGATTTCAGAAATGCAATTTTAAATGCGTGCTGAACAAAAGCACTTCAAATTTTGGCGGCCATTTTTTCAATTCAATTACGGGGACGGTGGAGAGTCGTTGATACGCGAATTAGCCGATTTTTAACCCAGTCCCCATTAAATCGAATATGAGGAAGCTCACCTTTGTATAGTCCAAGTAACGCAAGCGATTCATGGAGATTGGGTTGTTGAGCGTCTGCTGTTCTTGGGTTAGAAACTTTTAAAGAGTCTTTTGGGAAAGAGGAAACGGATTATGCATACGGGGTCGTGTCTTTGTGGAAAAATTAAGTTTGAAGTTACAGGAGAAATTCCCCCTATGCATGCTTGTCACTGCTCGATATGCAGGAAGGCATCCGGTCACTACGGCGTAGGGGCAGATGTATCAAGAGACGCCTTAACAATATACGGCGAAGAAAATATCAAATGGTTTCAAACTTCCGACTGGGCTCGGAGAGGATTTTGCGCAACTTGCGGTACGCCCTTGTTTTTTGATCCAATAGATAAAAAAATCGGATGGACCGGCGTATCCATGGGGGCTTTTGATAAACCAACTAACACCAAGATGACTATGCATATTTTCACCAAAGACAAAGGTGATTATTACGAAATTGTTGATGGCTTACCACAACATGAGCAGGCGCCGTTGCGGTCATAAATGCCTTGTCTAAGGGAATATTGGGATCTCGATTCGCTCGTTCAGG
>CALKVD010000055.1 GCA_937996615.1 uncultured Rickettsiales bacterium
CTTAACCAAGCTAAATTCTCTTGTGACATTCCTAGCAAACTACCAGTAAAAGCTGGTATTGATGATTCATATTTATGGTATAAACCTTCTGTGTTATGATATTGTATGATTTTGGGGCTTTTTAAGGGTAAAGCTGTATATTTTTCTTCGTTTATTAATGAAGATTTTAAATAATTTAGTCTAGATGCTGAAATGGTATTCATGTAAAATATTACCAATTAGATTTAGAGATACGTCCCATCTTCTATCATTAATATCGCGCTAATTCAATATGTTTTTAGTTTTATTATTAATATTTTGTGAGAGATGATATTGGATCTAGGATTAGATCTGTAACCTTTGCGACTAAATCTTTGCTCAATCCTTGAGTGAGTAAACTCTTCGTTATCTCAATAGATTTATTTTTTTACATACTTCTTTAAAGGGCATTTTTTTACTTTTTTATAATTCTTTTGATTTTGCACAGACTAGTATCGAGTTGCTCTTTCCATGTGTTGAGAGGGTTATAGATCTATAATCTTTGGTCTCCTGCTAATTCTTTACCACCTTTTCTTGATTGATAAAATGACTAACGGTTGCATTAATTGTTGATAATTGATTATATTACTAGATAATGGAATATCAGTTACTGCTTTTTAATATCAACCAATTTAAGACCTACTGTAATATGTTAATCTACCTCAACTATTTTTTTCACAATTTATGTAGTAGTATATTTGCCGATTCGTCTATCAAAACAGCTTTGAGCCAACCCACTCCAGGCAAGCAAGCAGAAAATAGCAATTCTAACGATATCAACGATAATAAACTGAAGATTGAATCAGCTATTGCAGAGGATTGGAGAAATATTGGGTCTGATATTGAAGCAGTGTTTAAAAAACTAGGTAACAAATTCAAAAGATAAAATAATATAACTAAAAAATCATTATGGGAATTAATAGACAAAATACAACCTCAGGTTTCAATAATAAATCTAGTTCTGTTTCTAAAGTGCGGGATGGTTTTATGGAATATAGTCGCCGTGGGGGAGGGATGTTGCCTTCACCGGCGTTGCTAGAAAGCTATGAAGAAATCGCTCCAGGATCAATAGAAAAATTCATCGAAATGGTTGGAAAAGAGCAGGAATATCGCCACCAAATGCTTGATAAACAACTTGGAATAATGAAAATTACTAATATTATCGGCCACTTGATGATGGCGGCAATGGTGTTGGCGATTTTATGGGTCGCTGTCCTCTTAGTTAAGGATTATAATCAACCAATGGTTGCGTCAATGGTTGCGGCTGCTGGGTTTGGATTTCTTAGCTTGCTAAAGTTAATGCAATCCTATCAAAATCGCTCAGGCCAAACTCATAATAAAAAAGAGAGAGATCAAAGGCCATATGATAATCGTGGTAATGAAGGGAGAGGAAATACAAGAAAAAACGATAGATATAAAAATAGCAATAGAAATAGAGGGGAAAGTGAAGAAAAAAATAGAGAACGAAATAATGAAAGAGCTGGTGCAAATTCTTTTACTAACAGTCCTTATAAATCTAATACAAAAAGTGCAAATGATTTAGGGCAGAATAGTAAAGATCAGAATAACGAAAATAGCAAAATGAGAAAAATGCCAATAAAACGTCGATAAAAATTGATATAAAGCCAGAAGTATAATAAGTAATTAGTTTATTGTGCTAAAAGACCATCTTTTTCTGTTAAAAGGCTTTGCTGGCTGCTGGCATTTGAGCTACAAGGCAGCAGTTTGCTATAATTCTCTGTGTTATATATTTGCAGCAACTACTTCCAGAAGGAAAATTTATACATTTAATATTGCTATGATGTCACCAATTTTAGGCTGTGACATCATTAACGCAATTGTGTTTAAAGCACTGGCTGAGATTTGGCTGTATGGCATAGTAATTTTTCTAGACAGAAAATAGCTAGGTTCGCAATAGCCGCGCCAATTACTAATCCAACCATTATCACGAAAACATTAGTAGACAATGGTTTTATTTCTCCTTTTGAAGATGTTGCCGAACCAGATTGTGGAGCTTGGAAAGTGTATTGCTGCTGCATCATTTTATATGCCCAACCAGATTGTGGAGCTTGGAAAGTGTGTTGCCGCATCATTTTATATGCCCAACTATCACCGCTCGCTTTGATCATTATCTGATATAAGGTCCTAATAAATGATTGGGGTTGCGGGCGCAAACAAGGGTCAATTTTTTCTTTGTGTGTTTGTGTATATATTTTTTTTGGTTGAACTTTATAACCCGACGCTGTGTTAGTATGTTTAGGATGTGTGAATAGATGTATATTTTTAGCTAGCATATTGATTACTATTAGTGATGTTGATCCTTAAACAAGGATAGCACCAATTAATTGTAAGTATATAAAAAATTAAGAAGAAGTGGTGGTTCTGTGAGAAT
>CALKVD010000056.1 GCA_937996615.1 uncultured Rickettsiales bacterium
CATTCTCCACCTTGATCACAAATAGGACAATCCAAGGGGTGATTGATAAGTAGAAATTCCATCACCCCTTCTCTTGCTTTCTTGACAATAGGAGAATCAGTATGGATCACCATTCCTTCGGTTACAACTTGAACGCAACTAGGAACTGGCTTTGGAGATTTTTCAACTTCCACAAGACACATTCGGCAATTACCAGCAATTTCAAGACTTTTATGGTAGCAAAATCTTGGTATTTCTATATTTAACTGATCGCAAGCTTCGATAATACTAATACCTGGATCAGTTTGGTATTCATTACCATTTATTGTGATTTTGACCATAGTTTAAAAACCATTTATACAAATTAACTGCTACTACTTTCTATAGCATCTGATATGTCTTTTCGCAATTTAAAGAAGCAAATTCCTTATCAACCTCGGTCTTATTTAATGCAAGCAACAGCCAAACAATCAGCACAGCAAAAATGCTCCAACCAGACTAGCATTTAATAAATTTGTAATTGTTCCGGCAATAACTGATCTAACACCGAGAGACATAACTTCAGCTCTGCGATGAGGAACCAAAGCTTCATAAATACCTACCATAATACCTATACTTCCTAGATTAGCAAAACTACATATTGCATATATTGTCATGATTTTAGTATTTTCTGAAAGACTAGATCCAATATTAACCATTTCCTGGAAAGCAATAATTTCATTAAATGCAATTTTAGTTCCAAGCAATGTACTAACTATTTGAGCTTCATTTACTGGAATACCAATCAACCAACTAATAGGTAACATGATCAAACCCAGAATTCTTTGAAGGGATATTGGCATACCTCCAATATCCGGAAACAGAGATAACAATTGGTTTAACACATCAATTAATGCTACAAATCCGATGAGCATGGCAACAATCATAATTACAACTTTGGCACCACTAATAATCCCAGAAAAAATTGCATCTATCATGCTATTACATTCAGAAAAATCAGCATGCGTTCCTTCGGTATATGATTCCTTCTTACTTTCTGGCACCATAATTCTAGAAACTGTTAGTGCTCCTGGTATACTAAGAAGTACAGCAGAAATAATATGCACAATCGCATTCGGTACTATAGGTTGGATAATCATGCTTAGCAAAACCATTACCGAACTTGCGATGCAAGAAGTTCCGCAAACCATCAGAGAAAATAACTCACTTCTTGTTAAGTGGCTAAGATATGGAGTTATGATCAAGGGAGTTTCTGACATCCCGGTAAATATATTGGCTGAAACAGCAACACCCATTGTACCACCGATTGATAAAGTTTTGCGAAAAAAGATCGAAAGCAAATTTATAATAGCCGGCAGAATTCGAAGATATATCAACAAGGAGCTAAGAGCTGAAATCACAATTAAAATTGGCAGCCCTTGAAGTGCCAGAATAAATCCTATTTTGCTATTTTCGCTTGGCGCTGCAAGATTACCAAAAACTACCGCCGAAGCTTTAGTGGTCGACTCTGCTATCACTTGCAACCCCCGGTTGATATACATCAATCCATCAGTTACTGCTGGCACCTTTAGCAAGATTAAAGCAAAAATAATTTGCCATAAAATACCAAGAGCGATAAGTTTTATATTAACCTGTTTTCTTTTTTCGCTAATTAACCAGCTAAGACCTAGAAGTACAATAAACGTTATTAAGGTATGAATTATTTGCATATTTTTCAATTAAATTAACGTTGGAATTATTAGTATTAGATTTGATTTGAAACTAGGAATGATCATAGCCCGCTTGCAACATTTTCTCTAGTTTTGTTTTTATAATATCTATAGCAACAATGTTTTTACCACCATGGGGTACTAGGATATCAGCATACCTTTTTGATGGTTCAATGAATTGCATAAACATCGGTCTTGTTGTGTTTCGGTATTGATCAATACAAGAATCGATTGTGGTACCTCGTTCAACAATATCACGCTGGATACGGCGCAAGATACAAAGGTCTAATGGGGTATCTATATAAATCTTGATGTCCATCATATCACGTAACTTTTCATCAGCGAACAGCAATATTCCTTCTAGTACTATGATACTACAACCTTCCACTCTTCTGATCTTGTTCGATCGACCATTAATGATATAATCATATATTGGCACATTCACCGGTTCACCACGCCTTAATGCTGCAACGTGATTAATTAATAGCTGATGCTCGAATGCATCTGGATGATCATAATTATAGTTTTCTCTGTCTGCTTTTTCAAGATGTTGAATATCACGATAGTAACTATCTTCTGAAATTACATCGACCCTACCAGATCCAATCTCATTGACTATATTAGTAGCAAAAGAACTTTTACCCGAACCAGAAGCGCCAGCGATACCAACTATAATTAAAGCTTTAGACACAATTTATAAATAAAAATTAACCCTATGCCTTGTAGCATCATTTAGAAAATAAATCAACAACATATTGTTGTAAATTTATTTTCTATAATATTTAGGAAAGAAGTGAGCTTTTATTAAATTTAAGCTTGATTTAAAAAATCTGAATACTGCTGATCATATCCAAGAACATATGGTAAATCAGCCACATATTGTATACCATAATGTATCGGTATATCTGTAGTATTTTGATATTGAAAATTGCCAACCAAACAAAAATCAAAACCACACCTTTTAGCTCCTAAACCATCGCTAGTCAACGAATCACCAACCATCAAAATTTTGTTATCAGATTGTAATCCGATCACATTTCGATTTCTATTAATTTCACTCAAAGCATATTGAAATATTTTTTCAGAGGGCTTTGCTGACCCAACTTCATCAGAAATTACCAAACACTTCATCCAACGATCCAACTTATGGCGCTCATATTTCTTTCGCTGTACCGATGAAATACCGTTAGTCACAATGCCTAAATTATATCCCTGACTACTCAAAAAATTTAGCATAATTTCAGCGTTATGTAACCAAGCTGCATTATCTCCAAGCAACTCCGCATACCTAGTAGCAACAATTCTATAATCATCGCGACAATCGAAGATTTTATTTAATTCTTCAAATCTACCAAAAGTTATTGCAGTGGTTGTTATTTTTTCGTCAGCAGCTGCCTCGGATGATTCTAACAACATCCATAACCTATCGTTAATCTCTTTGAATCTTTTAACAAAATTGTGATGCTCAGTTTGATAAAATTCTATGTTGATTTGAGCTAGACTCTTTGCCTCAGC
>CALKVD010000057.1 GCA_937996615.1 uncultured Rickettsiales bacterium
ACCCGAAATTGAACATGCTTTGAACATCAAAGCTATCTCTCTCCATTCTAAAATCAAATGTCTCTTGGAGATAATGGATAAAAACGGTGAATTAGTAACCAAAGTAGTTGATTCAACTCCCGGTAGAATTCTTATGTCAACTATTTTACCGCTAAATCCAAAAATATCTTTTGAACTCATCAACAAAACCTTAAATAAAAAAGAACTGTCTTTGTTGATTGAACGCATTTATCGCTATGCGGGACAAAAAGATACAGTGATCTTTGCTGATCAATTAATGCAGCTTGGCTTTAAATATTGCTCTATTTCTGGAGTATCAATGGGAAAAAACGACATCATTATACCAGAAACAAAAGAAAAATACGTTCAAGCCACCAAAGACGAGGTCAATGGCTATGAATCACAATATATCGAAGGATTGATCACAGCAGGTGAAAAATATAACAAAGTTGTCGACGCCTGGTCTCGTTGTACTGACCAAATATCAGTCGAGGTGATGAAATCTATTTCTGCTGATATGGTAACAAATAACCATGGTAACATATCACCAAATAGCATCTTCATGATGGCTGACTCTGGCGCAAGAGGCTCAATAACCCAGATCAAACAGCTTGCTGGTATGCGTGGCCTGATGACCAAACCTTCAGGAGAAATTATCGAAATACCTATCATTTCAAACTTTAAAGAAGGTCTGACTGTGATGGAGTACTTTACCTCAACTCACGGTACGCGTAAAGGACTAGCCGACACCGCGCTAAAAACAGCAAACTCTGGTTATCTAACCAGAAAACTTGTCGATGTAGCACAAGATTGCATCATAATGGCTGAAGATTGCGGAACCCAAAAAAGCCTTGAAGTCAAAGCTGTAATTGAGAATGGCGAAACGGTTGTTGCTTTAGCAGATTTGATTCTTGGTAGAATTGCAGCTCAAGATATAGTTAATCCAGCCACCCATCAAGTAGTAATCGAAAGAAATCAGCTAATAGATGAAGAGGTTCTAGAGCTAATCAAAGGAATGGATCTAGAATCAATTGATGTAAGATCTCCGCTAATGTGCGAAAACCAAAATGGCATATGCGCTAAATGCTATGGAAGAGACCTTGCAACCGGTGATATGGTTGATCTTGGCGAAGCTGTTGGAATTGTTGCCGCACAATCAATCGGTGAACCAGGGACCCAGCTCACAATGAGAACCTTCCAAATTGGTGGTGCTGCCCAAAAATCTACAGTCCAGTCGAGTATTTCAGCTTCACATAGCGGACAAATCAAGTTTGTCAACAAGAACACTGTGGCAGATAGCAAAGGACGCAACATTGTTATGAGTAGAAATTTCGAGGTTACCATTATAGATGATTCCGGTTCTGAAAAAATGCGATCTAAGTTGCAGTATGGAACCCGCCTTCTCGTGTCTGATTCAGAAAAAGTCAGAGCAGGCCAGCTAATTGCTGAGTGGGACCCATTTACCACCCAAATCATCACAGAAAAATCTGGGGTCATCAGTTTTGTTGATTTGATCAAGGGAATTTCGGTTAGAGAAACCCATGATGAAATCACCGGCGTTGTTAGCTATGTAGTAACCGAAAACAAGCAATATGCTAACAAAGGAGCAAAAAGTGAATATAATAATTTACAACCTAGGGTTGTCTTGCACGACACCGCTGATGGCTCAGCTCAAACTTCTAATGACAATGAAATTCGCTACTTCTTACCTGTCGGCGCAATTCTAAATATCACAGACAAAGCCAAAGTCCATGCTGGTGATATCATCGCCAGAATACCAAAAGAATCACTAAAAAGCCGAGATATTACCGGTGGTCTACCTAGAGTTGTCGAGCTATTTGAGGCCAGACAACCAAAAGACGGATCTATTATCAGTGAAATCCAAGGACATGTTGAATTCGGCAAAGATTATAAATCAAAACGCCGTGTCATTGTTCGCTCTGCAAGTGATTCAGAAAAATTTGTCGAATATTTTGTTCCTCGAGGCCGCCACGTTATGGTTAATGACGGTGACTATGTCAATGTCGGTGATGTCATCATGGAAGGCGATATCTCACCTCACGAAATCTTGCGTATCGTTGGAGTTGCCGAACTTGCAAATTATATAGTGCGCGAAGTTCAGCAGGTTTATAGGCTTCAAGGCATAACAATCAATGATAAACACATCGAGGTCATTATCCGCCAAATGCTACGTAAAGTTGAAATTACCAAAGCTGGTAGTACTACTTTCCTAGTCGGCGCCCAGGTTGATAAGGATGAGTTTAACAAAGTCAATTCTAAAACGATTGCTATGGGCCATGAACCAGCTGAAAGCATCCCAGTCCTCCAAGGCATAACCAGAGCTTCGTTGCAAACAAAATCGTTCCTCTCGGCTGCTTCTTTCCAAGAAACAACCCGAGTTCTGACTGAATCTGCGATTGCTGGTAAAATCGACGTTCTATTCGGTCTCAAAGAAAATATTATAACCGGTAGACTGATCCCAGCTGGAACAGGATTCTACCATAAACAATTAAAAATTAAGGCTTATGAGAGAGAAAAAGAAATAGAAGAAAAAATTCTACAAATGCAACAAGAACTTGCTGCAAATACTGAAAAAGAAAATATCCAGTTGAATACAATAGATTTTAATGCTAAATTAAACTCCGATAATCTGATATAAGGTTTAATTCAAGAAAGAACTTAAATAATTTGAGTTCTTTCTCCCTTAATATGACGAAAAAACATAATAAAAGCTAAATAACTAGAAAAAATAATTTTTGAGGAAAAAATGGAAATAGGATTCACTTTAAACGCTGAAAAAAGAGAAAAAAGCACCAAAGGTTCGATGCGGAATCTGCGAAATACCCAAAACGCAGTACCAATTGTGATATATGGTGGGGAGGAAGAAGCTCAACTAGCATCAACTTCGGTCAAGGACATTACTAAGTATATTAACTCTCTCTCAACCGATGGTGCAACACTTGTTCAACTAGCAATCCAAAATGGTAAGAACGAAGTCGGCGTTATGCGCGAAGTTCAGTTCCACCCAGTCACTGATGTACCTGTTCATGTCGATTTTCAGCGTGTTAAGCAAGGAGAAAAAATCAAAATTTCAGTTAAAGTCAAAATCATCAATGAAGATCGCTGTCCGGGGCTTAAACGCGGAGGAGTCTTGAATATGGTAAATCGTAAAATAGCGCTATACTGCAATCCAGAACATATCCCCAATGCTATTGTTGTTGATATCTCAGCTCTTGAAATTGGTAGATCGATCCACATCAACGATCTAAATCTGAGTTCTGCGCTAACACCGGTAGATAAAAGTAATTTTGTTATTCTCTCAGTTTCAGGTCGCGCTAGTGAGGAAGACAAAACTGGTGCCACAGCAGTCGCTGCAGCTGCAAGCTAGGCCAGAACCTAAAAATCTCATACCTGAGCTTAGTAAATAGCAATTATTGATTAGCTCGCGCTTTGCGATTATAATTTTTCGTCTTTTGCTGCTCTTTTTTCGTAATCAAAGCTACTAGCATATTATTTAAATAATATGCTAAATTCTCAGCTCATAGAAATTTTTCGAGCTGCTATAATCGAAATACTATAAAAATTATAGTATCTAATCAGATGGATCAAACTACATATGCTGAATTAATTCAATCTTTATGCATAAACTCACCCACCTTAAATAAATATATACTGTTATATTATTAACAAATTCCAAATAATACGAATTATATTCAAAGAAATTGAAGTATTATGTATACAAATATTAATTCAATTTATTATATAGCGTTATTATCCCCCCACTCATAAATCAGTCGCACGCCCCTGATCAGAGCTTTTGCAACCAAAACCTAAAAACATAGCTATAAAACAAATACCAAACCTGCAAAATAATTCTTGTCAAATTATCAAAACAAATTTTTGATCTAGCCCTTCTCTTCGACTTTATGTCGGATTAATAAGCAATTTAAAGATTCATTTCCCATATTAACGATTGTTTATTTAATAAAACCACTACTTTATTATTAACTAAATTCAATTTCGATTGTTTTTTAGCTTTTAATGGAAGAAAAAATTTATTAGTTGAGTATTCAATATCAGTTGTATTGTCTAGGACATCACGAAATATGACAATTTCCCGCATCCCCTTATCCCCAACTAATCTTTCAAATCCTTGTTTTAGCATGTGAATCATAATTTTAGCTGGCAGACACCCAGATGATTCATAATAAATCCCATATTGCTGATCTCGAATATTAGCTGTTTGTTTTTTACCATTTTTTATCGCTTGATATTCGAGTAATATTTGAGTTTGCAATAATAATTTATTTAAATCGATAATATTAATAACTTTTCCATTTTTTTTCTTTCTTGCTAACTTTTGTTCTGCAATCTTGTTAAAATATACAAAATAGTTTGGATCCTGAAACATATTATTCTGCATTTCAATTTTGCTTAAATCTTCATTAATAAAGTTAGCTACATAAATTTTTAGAACACTAATAAATTTGATTGCGATTAGATTAAATAATTTAATATCATTACCGCTGAGATAGACCGACCACAGTAGTTCGTCACACTTTTGACCACCTATCGCCTTATATAGCTTGCTATTATTCCTCAATATCACCGCATCATGTAAAAATTTTATCAAAATCTCTTTGTTTTGGTGGATTAATTTGATTTTATCCCACATCATACATTTCTCCATCCCAAGATTTTGAAGATAGCTGTTGAGTGCAATTCGAAAAGCTTGAAATAGATCGGAAGAGCACACGTCTGAACTCCAGTCACTTAGGCATATCTCG
>CALKVD010000058.1 GCA_937996615.1 uncultured Rickettsiales bacterium
TAGCTGAATGCAATGATGGCATTAATAGATTCAAGGAACAAAGGAAAAATCTAATTAGTGCTGAATTATCTATGATAAAATTTAGTGATTCAATTAATGAAATAATTAGGTATCCGATAAATGCCCTTGAGTATATAGAGAACATACTATTGACTAGCGACAATCTCGATAATCAAATTTTAGATTGTCTCCTAGAACAAGTTAGCGCTTTTCAAGCTAAGCACAATCCAGATGCGTTGATCAATGAACTGCAAAAAAAAACAGATTTGATGGTCAAACAATTAGAAAAACTAAAAGAATTTGCTTCTAAGTCTCTTGCTTCAACCTCAAAGCAATTAGCTAAATTAAAAATAGAACAAGATAACTATATGGATTGCATTAAAAGTGTGTATGAAGTTGAAAACTCTAATGTCAATACCGATAATCATGAAAAAATTAAATCACTAATACCAGCCTATTATATGAAAATCGTTGAAGAATCCTATAATCTAATTAATCTAGCAACAGAACAAGGAGCTAGCATTATGCAAATATTTGACGCGCATTGTGAAAAACAAAATACTTTATTAAAAGAACAAAAAATTTGTTGCAATAAATCCACAGAATTAACTTTACTTATCCAAGCTGTAAAAGATAAAATTATCAATAAAAAAGCCGAGTTACAAATGAAAATGCTAGACCCTGATTCATTTTCTTTATTTGGACCTATAGCATGGCCATACCCTGCTAAGTGAGGCGATTCCAAAACTGAAATGGATCGCAAGTAACTCCAGGGGGGGCAATTTTATATCAACATCACTTGATAATAATAGGACGATCATATTCTTTGCATCCCATTTCGTTATGCAAGCTAATTGCCTCATCAACCAGCTGTTGCCTAATTGCTTCTGTTTGTTTTGCAAAATCTTTTTTCGTTAACTCATTGGTTTTATTTAGTTCATTATGAGATAAAATATTGAAGCTACATTTGATTTTGCCAAATGGTAACGGTATCATTAGCTTGTCCCAAGTTGATAATATTTTTGTTTTAGTAGCAGCAATATATAAACCAGCTATCGGCGCAGAATTTTTCAGTCCCAAGAGAATCATTCCGGACTTTGCAACCATAAGAGGACCGATTGGCCCATCAGCCGCCGTTAT
>CALKVD010000059.1 GCA_937996615.1 uncultured Rickettsiales bacterium
CGTATCACGGCCATAATAATTTTGTTCAATTATTGGTGATGACCAGCCTCTTTCCCAATAATGTTTGTCTAGTCTTACAATTGGTACCCTGATGGTATTTCGAATTATTTCAGCTCTAACATAAAAATCCGTTTCCAGAGCTAATCTTGCTTTACCTCTAATATCTAAAGAACTAAGATGAATCTCTGCATTTTTTATTTTTAAATCTATGTCCCCCAGTACTGACATAATGCTAGGATAATCCATCTCAAAACTCTCTTTTCTGATTGTATACCCACTTTCTATCACTGAAACTTTATACCATCGCTGTATCCAGTATTTATCAATAGGTATGCCGCCTATTATTCTTTCTACATGCTGCACCTTTCCTTCTTCGGTATTAATATTGATAGACGGGCCAGCAGCATTTAATTCTGTAACTTTTTTCTCAGACATATGTTTTGGCTCTATTCTTAAAACATCAGCAGCAATAAAACTGTCTCCTTTAGATCTAACTTCGACCAAACTACCCTTGATGCCAAAGAAAGATACCATCCTCTGGTTTTCTAATGAAACTTTGGAACTTAATCCATTATGTTGTAATGCTGACCAATTATTAAAATGCCCTACCACCAACCTATCGGTTTTGATTTCTGAATTATGTAACTCAACCCTGTCTCCGCCCAACATCACCAAATTAGTTCCAAAAACATTACCTCCGCGCATATATACACTCCCTCTTCGGCTAAGGAGAAAAAAAGAGCCAAATAAACTACCATCGTTCACAACATCACTCATACTTTTTAGTATTGCATCTAAATTTTGCGTCAGAATTTTGCTTTTTGATTCGATATTAATTTTTTGATAACTTTCTACCTTTAATCCGATTTTGTCAGTTTGATTTAATTTGTTTTCGATACTGATCAAAGTGTTAGGTTGTAATTCTACCATACCTGTTTTAGATATAATCTCTATCCCACCTCCCAACACTTCATCGACAGTACAAATGATTTTAGCACCATTTAAAATCACATTAAGGTCGCTATATATATTGATTGCGTAACTATCAGTTTCACTTGATCTGTGAACTATATAGTCATTATTAGTTTTGTTAATTTTGTTTAATAGTACTGCATTTTCTAACAATAGCATATTTCCAAAAACAGATTTCAAATTAATCTTGTGAGCCTCTAATCTACTATTAATAGAAATATCTGAATTTGCTTTTAGATCAATATTATCATCTGCTAAAATACCTTTGCCTTCAATCGAGATATAATTTTTCTTACTATCTAAAAATACTGAATTTCCAACTAAAAATCCATTACTTGTTATATTTGCTTTGCTATGTAATATAATATCTAAATATTCAGTTGTAATTTTGCTTTTAGAGTCTAAACTAATAGAATTGCCACTATCAATTTTTAAACCAACGCCACCTATTGCGCCGCTATAATTTTTCACATCAATCTCACTAGCTTCAGATAATATAATAGAACCATTACGAGAAGATATGTTGATATATTTTTCGCTACTAATACCTAAAATTTTTGAATCAATGAGTGTAATATCTCCAATACTATTTATGTCTAAATTGTATTTTAGACCATTATCGCTCTTATGTAAAATAATGACATTTTGTAATGAGATATTACCATGCAATGTATTGATAGATATTTGACTTCCCTCAATCTGTTTTTGCATTGAAACATTTCCCGATGTTTGTATCTGAATTCTTTCTCCTTTAATTGGTCCGGAAATCTCAATTATTCCTTCCGAATCTAAAAAAATATCACTTAAGCTAAAAAATGCTCCTATATTTTTGAGTTCAATATTTTTTCGTCCTTTTATTTGTATAGCCCCAGCATTAAGTATACTATTTTCTGGTAATATAATTGTACCATTGCTATTAACTTCTAACAAATTTGGAACCAAAGTATTTTGGAATAGCTTGATTGTTCCTAAGGTAAAATTTCGCTTATTTATTGCTTTTTGATTTCTGGTTATAGAATCTATTTGTTCTAGCCAATTGAGCAACGAATTGAAATCATCTTCAATATTTAAATCTCTATTGAGCAAACTTTTCTTTATCCTTATGTTATCAGTTGCAACTAAAATTACACAATAAAAAATTCCGTCAGAAATATATGAACTAGTTAACTTCGCAATATCCGAATTTAAACCAATAAAATCAGCAGTTTTATCAATAAGTTTTTGGATTTTTGGCTTAATCGCAGAAATTGTTTGATTTAATGGCGCTTCTAAAACATAATATCCAGCAATAGCTCCAAAAACGCCAAAAATAAGCAAATCATTGGTTGAATGCGCAAGTATCCCGGTAATTTCTGATTTGCAAACTGATCTTGCTTTGCATTCATCTGACTTAAAAAGTTGGTTGAGATAAATTCTGTTATTTTTACTTATATCTTCGATTGAACACCCTAATTTCCAGAAAAATCCTTCTTCTTTGTTTATGCATTTTTTGATAATTTCATATGTTTGTGGTATATAAGCATAAATTGATTTTAATATTTGTTGTCTTTCAGCTCGCTCTGTTATTGGAATTTGGTAGTATAAATCGTTAATAATGTCAAAAGCAACTGCGGTACTATTTTTGATAAATCTAGGAATTGAAATTATATTTTTAAAAATCGAACCTGTTGTGCGAATTACAGCTGAACCCAGATTATATGATTGAAGTATACCGGTTTTTGTGATTTTGATTGCTACATTTTCGACAAGACTCAAGGCAGAGTAGGTTAGAGAATGCATTTTGCTGCGAACAACCGACAAGAGAGCAAATGGGAAAAATTCTATACCTAACAAAAGGTTCTCAAGCTTAAGAAGAGTTGGTTTGGATCTATATAGCATCTCTGTAT
>CALKVD010000060.1 GCA_937996615.1 uncultured Rickettsiales bacterium
GCGATTTGCCTATTGACTCAAATCCAAATATTCAGTATAATCCACTTAGTTATATCTATAAATAAAATTTCATATGAAACAAAATAACAACATATCTTCCCATGAAAGCCAAATGCAGCAAGTAATCGAGAGAGCTGATGCAATAGAAAAGGCTTTAGCCCAATATCAGGATGAACTGGCTAATCTTAGCCCTGTCGAATACGAAAAAAGAATGGTGACTATTCTGCGAGAGGTAAACACAAAAATGAATCTTGGGTTGGATCCAAAACAACTTGAAACTCTTGCCCGCATCAACAGCGGCAGAGGTACGAATGACGATGTAAAGGACCTTTTTACTAAAGGAAAAAAAGATCAAGAATCACTCAAAAAAGCTGAAAAGCACATGGATTTTACCATGCACGTTATGGAGCATTCAGAAGCACAAACTAGACCAAACAGCCAAACTTCACCAAGCAATTTGAATAAATATAGCCAAATTAGGCAAGGACTTGTCAAAATTAATAAAACACTTGTACAACAAAAGGCAATCAAACTCAACAATAAGGAAGAAAAAGGAAATAAAAAATCTCGCTGCTTCTAACTTAAGCCCCCGCTAAATTTAGAAATAAAAAATAAACTTAAATTTTTTGGGGGCCTTAGTCGCCATACAATTTTTGGCCACGTAACAATTTTGACGACAAAAAAATTTTCTAATACCACCACCTGCGTTCATTCTCCTGCAAAAGTAAAAAACTTGACAACAAACATAGCAGCAGCATCCTTTTTTTACTTAACAGAATCACGATCTATTCTTAAAAAACAGAAAAACTGGCGGAGCTAGTGCTACCAAAATAACCGGTGCAATGATCCCATTTGTGACCTCGATACCAAAAGAGCTCAAAACCATTTTACAACCTATGATTGCCAAAATAAAAGCAATACTATAATGCAAATAACGAATCTTTTCTATAAAATGCGCCAGTATAACATAAATTGAACGCAATACTATCACAGCAGTTATATTTGCTGCAAAAATCACAAATGGGTCGTTTGTTATACTTATTGCCACCGGAATTGAGTCAATCGCAAACAGCAGATCAGCTTTTTCAATTAAAATTAGGGCTAGCATCATCCTAGTTATATAGATTTTACCGTTGTATATCCCAATAAATAAGATATTTTTACAATTATTTTGCATATTTTTTGATTTGATTTCAGATTTAGTTTCTATATCAATATATTGTTTAAAAAATCGCATTAATGGTTGCAAAAATCGCAACATAAACGAATCAGCAACCTCTTGACCTTGGTTGATTTGCACTGGCCGTTTGATTGTTTTATAGGAGGCATAAACTAAAACTAACCCAAAAACACCAATGATCCAATGATAGCTCTGGACCAGTTTCACACCATACATAATAATTATCATTCTCATAATAATTGCACTAATAACTCCATAAAATAAAACCAGATGTCTTTCTTTACCTGTGATAGCAAAATAGCGAAATATTATAATAAAAACAAAGACATTATCAATACTGAGAGTCAATTCAACCAAATAGCAGTTAGCAAAATCAATAGCTTGTTCGCTATTTTGAGTTAGTAAAAAAATAAAGATAGCAAAAACAAAACACAACCAAAAACCCAATAATAAAATATCTTGAGAGATGAGATTCAATTTATCACTATTTGATTTCGACATTTTTTGATATATGATATATACATCAATAATAATGCCTAATAAAAGCGCAAAAATCAAAATATACCATTTAAAGTTGTATAGCATTTTATCTAGGTTTGATGAGGTTATTTTGTCATTAATATTACAATCACTGTAATTTATTAATATATAAATATTATGATTAAGTTATTATCTTTACAAGCTATAAATAAAATTGCTGCCGGCGAAGTGGTGGAAAGACCAGCTTCAGTTGTTAAAGAGCTAGTTGAGAATTCTCTAGATGCTGGCAGCACAATGATCAATCTTAGGTTAGTTAACGGCGGATTCACTTTAATTGAAGTAAGTGACAATGGAACTGGGATTGCCAAAGACGAATTGGTTCTAGCGTTAACTAGACACGCAACTTCGAAAGTTAAGGAAGATGATTTAGATGATTTATGCTACCTTGGGTTTAGGGGCGAAGGACTAGCTTCAATGGCGGCGGTAGCAAGAGTTTTGCTTCAAAGCAGAACAAAAAGCGACGAACATGGATGGCAGATTGAAGCTTTGGGAGAAGAGATTGGTGAGGTCGAGCCTTCTATGGTCGACCATGGCACAACAGTTAGCGTCAAGGATCTATTTTGTTTAACTCCAAATCGGATCAGATTCATGCGAGCCACCAACATCGAAAATGCAACCTGTTTGGATTTGATTCAAAGAATCGCGCTGCATAATTCAAAAATAGGCTTCACTGTTGATATAGACGGCAAAAATATTATCAATTATCAGCCAAAACAGAATTTAAACGAAAGAATTGTTGATGTTCTGGGTCAGGATTTTTATAATAACTCTATCTATTTCGAACATAGCAACGGAGTTGACAACAACCGTTTGAGAGTCGAGCTTTCGGGATATATAATTAGCCCAACAGCGACTAGTGCAAAAAGGAACAAATCTGATAGAATCATGTTTTTTGTCAATAACCGAATGGTCAAGGATCAATTTCTGATTAGCCTAGTCAGAGCAGCTTATATGAATGTTCTAGCTGGGAATTGCTATCCTAGTGCTGTTTTATTTTTACGCCTTGCAAACAAAGATGTTGACGTCAATATCCACCCAACAAAAACCCAAGTGAAATTTGGAGATGAGAACGGAATTCGCCAACTAATCATTGGCGGAATCAGAAATACTTTAAAAAAAGCAATTGTTAGCAATGATATCGTCGATAATTTCATAGAGCAAAAACGCGACCAGCGCTATAGCCAAGATAGTAGCTATCGTTATGGCAGTAATGAAAACGTTAGGGAACCAAAAAATTTTTCCCTTCAAGACAATCCCAGAACTTCCCAATCTTATAGTTTATATCCTCCAAATTCTGAGACAGATCAAGGATATAGATCTAGTTTACAATCTGAGATTCCAATCAACAAAGCAATAACACAGCCAGAAGCTGAATATAGCTTCCAACAAAAAGCTACTCAAAGCAATGATACAACCCCAAGTAGAAACCTAGATCCAGAATCAAAGCCCCAAGCAAATATAAACCTAACAAATCAAAATCATGATAAATTTCTCGGCAACCCAATCTTCCAATTAGGCTCAACTTATATTATAGCCTCAACCAACGACGAACTTGTTATTGTTGATCAACACGCAGCTCATGAAAAACTGGTTTTACAACAGATGAAGCAGAGGATGGCTGAATCAAAAACTTTGGCAAAGCAAATACTTTTAATTCCTCAAACATGCAACCTAAATCCTAGTGACACTATGGTTTTGCTTGAGATCAGGGATAATTTAGCTAAGAGAT
>CALKVD010000061.1 GCA_937996615.1 uncultured Rickettsiales bacterium
AGTTTGCTTAAAATACTTAAAGAGGAAAACGAAGCGATGAACAATAACTGTAAAATGGACTATATTATCAAATCACAAGATGATAAAAATGACTTCAACCAATATCTAGAATGGCAAAAACCTTTGATAGATAGCTACTTGCTTGAAATGAAAGCTGCTTTATCACTGGCAAATCAAAAAAAGCCAACCCCCCTCAATCCAGAAGTCGATAAAGATCTCCAAACCTTTAAAGAAATAGCTGAATTGATTGAGAATGCAAGAAAAGCTGCGAAAGAAAATGTTCTGCTTCTGGAACGACGCAAGTTTTTCAACGAACAGTTCGTTAGTTTTTTAGCTGATGAAATTGCATCATATAGCAACAATACAGATTATCAGTATCCAAAATCAGCTTTGGGATCGAGATCTAGCATCTACCAAAACCGCAAAGCAGTTATTGTTAACCAAAGAACTTAGATCGCATTGATATATAACCACCAAAAATACCAAAAAACTTAACCCAAAATAATAAGAAGAAAATATGCCTATTTTAATTAATAACAACCTAGCTTCATCATCCGCCGCCGCAACGTCAGCGCTAAACGTTCAGCAAGCCCAACTTAGCGTTAAACAGCACAATATCGAAAACCTCAACAATAAGGATTATACAGCACTTGAAAGCATCATCAGAGAAGTAGTGCACAACAATACAATGAGTGGTATTGAGATTGCTGCAATCACCCGTCGCTTTGACAAAATGAAGGCAGCGATGATGTATGATACTGCCAGCGATGTCTCAAATCTCGACATGCTATTACAGTATCATCAAAAAATACAAGACAGCCTGATCAAACCAGATGATAAAAACAACATTCTCTTATCTCTAGATTCTTTAGTTGCTAGTATTAATAATTTACCACAAAGTAGCACAACTTATAGTAGAAAATTGCTCTACGAAAAATTAACTGATTTTAGCAAATCAATCAACGGAGTTTATCATACCCTAGCAGAACAACAAAAAACAATTGACCTCGACCTAGAACGTATGGTGACAGAAGCAAACTTCCTGATTAAAGATTTGCACAACCTTGGTGTTAGCCTTCTCGCCCAACATAAAGACACAGCTCAGTATGCAATGACCCAAAACACAATCCATTCCAAACTAACTTCTTTATCAAAATATTTTAAAATTGACCATTTCTACGACAAAAACGGAGTACTAAATGTACATGCTTTAGATGGTGGCTACAGCTTGGTTGGAGCTTCTGTATATCAACTGGATTATAAACCAGGCTCAGAGCTAGGCACCCAAAACAGTAACGGTAGTTTAGAGCTTCTCGCCTATCGCTATCGTGATCGAGTTGCAGACAGAAATCAAATCACAATCAAAATTGATGACAATCTCAAAAGCAACTTTGACGGCGGAGCTATCCCTGGCTTGATTTACATGAGAGATGGCAAAATACCAGCAATACTTGATGTAATTGACCAATTCAGTTTTGATATCGCCAAATCATTAAATGCAATCCATAATTTAGGCGCCACCACCGAAGAAGCACAACTCCACGGAACTCAAAACACAACCCCCAACTCTACTTTTGCTGCTTCTGGCTCTTTGATTGTTGCTCCATTGACCACCGAAGGAGATCCAATCTTTGCAGATAACTTTGGATATATCATAAGCAACAAGATCAACCTCAACGAAATCAGTATCAATAATAGCCAGAACAACAATACCATCACCCCTGTCGTCAATACCCAGAGCATTGTCGACGAAATAAACCGCTTAGCAAACAAACCAAGTAGAGTCAGCGCCTTCGGATTTTTCGACATCCAACTTGCATCAATGTCCAAAAACTTTACTGCAGGATCAGAAGCTGTTCTAGACTTCGACCTTACCAGCGACGGTAATTTTCCTGACGCTAGGATAGCGATATCACAAATTAATGCCCAGGACCAAACAGGCAACGATCTAAGCGCAAATCTAGTCAATGGAGATAAACTATTTGCTGTTGCAAGTGGTGATCGGATCAGAACTGGCAATAACAATGGACCAAAGATCGTACTATCTGACTTGCCAAGCAATCTCTCTTACCCTCTCAAGATTAAAGTTCAGTCCACTATCGAACAGGATTCAATCGTAATTCCAGTAACCTTTGAATTCTCGATCTCATCACCTTCAGCTTATGATGATGCTAATATTAACGGCTTGTTGCATAAAAGATTTTATGCAACCTCCGCTGTAACCACTGATGAAATACACCAACCTAAAGTACAAATTATCAAAAATAGCCAACAAAATATTTTAGAAGCTAAATTGGTTGACCAACAAGGTAAACAACTACCCCCAGGAAGTCCTGATCAAGGTCGGATGGTGATCACAATGCATGATCAAACCAAATGTATTGCAATTGGTGCTGGAACAGCTGATCTTCAAAATTTGGATGGTGACATATCTAAAGTATCTGGGAGTTTTAGCAATGTCTTTGGTTTAAATGATCTATTTGTTACCCAAGACCTCAATAATTGGCCAACCCCTTCGCAATCGCCCCACCATAATGCTACTAAAAACTTTATGCTGCGACCAAAAATTCAAGAAAATCCAAAAATCTTTGCTCTAGGAAAAATAACTCCATATAAAAACGCTAATAGCACCACAGTCCCTGCTAGCAACTTATACTACAATCTGGGTTATAATAACTTTGAACTTGTCGCCGACTACCAAACCCTCAATTCTTCATCAACAAATGATTCGCCACATGATAAAATTGTCAACATCATGAGCAACCTAAATCTTGATACCAAAACGCTAATGACCAAACAAGAAACTGCCAGAAACATCTTCCAAGGAGCTAAAGAAGCTTTTGAATCGGTTTCTAGCGTCAATCTCAACCAAGAAATGGTCGACGTTAGTCTGATCCAGGTTGCATACAATGCCAATGCAAGGGCTTTAAAAGCTTTGCAAGGACTGACAGATACTTTGCTCAGCGTCGTTGCTAGCTAGAGGAAAGCAGAAATAATAAAAACAACAAATATGATAATTAACACAACCAAACTAAAATGCCCAAATACTTTAGAGCAAAAAATAACTTAAATAAACGAATATACCAAATATTTATCAATATAAATTCAAATCAACCCAATTATTTAAACAAATTTTCATTTTATATTTCCAATTAATTACTATCACTTTTAAAATTACTATCACTTTTAACTTTTATCTATAATTTTAAAATTAATCCCAACTCAATATACAGGCAAAATTTATGACAACAATCGCAAGTACCACCCTCCTCCATCAAAATCGAGAAGCAATCGACCGCACATATTCCAAAATCGCGCAATACTCAAACGTCTCAGATGGCAGCCAACCAACCAAAGAACAGCACTACTATGATCTCTCTCCAGAAATCGCTGGCAGAAGTATTGATACTGCAAGCAAGATCAAACAAATAGAAAAAGATCGGAAGAGCA
>CALKVD010000062.1 GCA_937996615.1 uncultured Rickettsiales bacterium
ACTAGATTCATATTGATAACAAAAAATTATAAACTTATGGTACGCTTTTCAAATTATCGGTAATAACCGTCTAATTATATAAAAGCAATAGCAATCTGTGAATTAATTATATATTAAGTTTAATATACTATAATAAAATTTAACCAGGAAGTATCGATAAGAAAAATTTTTAACTTTTCTTATTATTTTTTTATCGATACCTTTTTGCTATCTTTTTTAGCTAAGGCGTTTTAATATCTATTTGGATCATAGTTATCATAACGGCTATTATATGAATAAAAACCACAAACATCACACCAAGCCTTTTGAACCTTGAGAAGAAGAGGCCGAAAGTTTTGGAAAGCTTTGAGCCTTCTAAAAGACGCTCGACTTCGTTGCGTCGTTTATGGCCAATATATAAAATTGCTTCGCTTAAAATTGTAGTTTAAGAATAAAAGTTTATAGAAGTTAAAAACAGGTTTACTAGCCAGTAATTTAACGGTCAAACCATAAATAATCTAGTTTCGTTTCTATTTTCTTTCAATTATTCCTTAATTCCTTCGCCAACCATATATCTGATAAAACCTGCCAACTTAACTTCTGAACCGATTTCTTTAGCAGTATTTTCAACCATTGTGCTAACTTTAGTTTTGCCATCTAGAGCAAAAGCCTGTTCAAGCAACACAACTTCTTCATAAAATTTATGCACTCTGCCTTCAACCATTTTTTCAATAACGTTATCAGGCTTGCCACTTTGTTTTGCTTGCTCACTAAAAATTTCTTTTTCTTTTTGAATCAAATTTGCGTCCAGATCAGAAATGCTAAAAGCTGCTGGATTTGCTGCTGCAACATGCATCGCCAATTTTTTCCCTAATTGTTTGAGCGATTCATTGTTTGGAGAAACGACAGTATTTAGCTGAACCATTGCAGCGATTTTACCAGCGCCTGGAGCTGCAGCATTATGGATATAACTGAATACAACCCCTTTTCCATCTTGTGCCTTCATTGAAGATATGCGGCGCAGGGTGATATTTTCGCCAAGCACTACTATCGTATTGTTGATGTGTTCGTGGACCGTCATTGAATCAACTTTATGATGTAGAAACGCTTCTGCATCTTCGTCAAAATTAATTGCTTGTGAAGCAAGATTTTTGGCGAGTTCTATGAATTTTTCATTACGAGCAACAAAATCTGTTTCGCAATTTAGTTCGATTACCACTGCCTTCGTTTGGTCTTCAGTATGGGCAACAGCAACAATTCCTTCTGCGGTCATTCTGCCACTTTTACTACTGGCTCTGCTCAATCCTTGTTTGCGTAACCATTCTTCAGCTCCAGCAATTTCACCGTTTGATTCTTGTAATGCTTTTTTACAATCCATTATACCAGCGTTGGTTTTTTGGCGTAGTTCTTTGACCGCATTAGCGTCTATATTGATAGTCATTATAAAGCAACCTCTTTTATTAAAATTAATTATTGATTCAATAGTTTCAGCTATATTTATATAACAGCTTACCACCACTATTACTATATTGTATTGGCAATAAGATCGATTTTTGCTATTTTGATGCTTAATTCGATCTCAAAAGCCTATTATTAACCTTGGTATAATTTATGCTGCTGGTTCTTGAGAAACTTCAGTACCTACAGCAGTTTTTTTAGTCTCATTCAAAAGCTTCGCTGAATTTTCTAGATTATTATCTTCTTTTTGAGCTTTTTTATCAGATTCAGAAACAACCGAAGATTCATTTGGAACTGCTTTGGACCCTGACCCAGAATCATTTTTTTGATCAATAGTTTTGCCACTATCCATTTTTTTCACTCCAGATTTTTCATTTTTTTTCTTATAGTCTCTGGTTCCATTACGGTTTTCTTTGCTGTCTTTTCTATTGCTAGAATTGCCTGATCTAGTTGTCTGAGTTCCAACTCTGAGCAAATTTTCTTGTTGTCCCATCAGGATAGCTTCAGACATCAATTGGCAATATAGTTCAATACTTTTGCAAGCATCATCGTTACCAGGGATAATATATTTAACGTCACTAGGATCAACGTTAGTATCAGCAATTGCACAAACAGGAATACCAAGAGCAACAGCTTCTTTAATAGCTGTCATATGTTCCTTAATTCCGATAACAAAAATCATATCTGGAAGTCCGCCCAAATGACGAATTCCACCCAAGACCATTTGTAGCTTATCATGTTTGCGTTGCAGGACTAGTCTCTCTTTTTTGGTCATCTGTGCTTTTTGGTCTTCGAGCATACGCTCATACTCCCGCAACACTTTGATTGAAGCAGAAACAGTAGACCAGTTGGTCAACATCCCACCGAGCCACCGATGGTTCACATAATACTGGCCACATTTTGTTGCATATTCTTTGATCAAATCAGATGCTTGTTGTTTGGTTGAAACGAACAGAACGCGCCCATTTTGAGCAACAATATCTTTAGCAAAGTAGAGTGCTTTTTCAAGCAATTGTGCTGTTTGTTCAAGGTCGATTATATGAATATTTTTTCTAACTCCATATATATAGCGAGCCATTTTGGGATTCCAGCGATTTTTGCTATGACCATAGTGAACTCCGCTATCTAGCAATGATTTGATAGTGAATAAATTTTTGTAGAATAGTGACATTGTTATTTTTATATTAATATATTTTTAGTTAAACCTCTGCAGCTTATCGATATGTCATCACGATAGTATGTCATACACTAAAAATTATGCTGCATGTGAAATAGCTTTTTTATTGAAGCAACTGCTACCTCTAACATATATAATCGCAAAAGTCAATAGTTTTTGTGATTTTTCTTTCTGAAAAAAAAATTATATATTTTTTATTAAATTATAGCTTAACTTTTTGAATATTTATTAGTATAGTTTGGATCGAAGGCTTATTACAATCATAACTTAATGATCGCACAAATCAATACCGTTGCTTTTTTAGGTATAGAAGTAAGAAAAATTCAGATCCAAGTTCATATTTCAACCGGAGGTTTACCATCGTTTAATATAGTTGGGCTACCAGACAAAACTGTTGCCGAATCCAAAGAAAGAGTTAGAGCAGCTTTTAGTAGCATCGCCTTAGGGATTCCTGCAAAACGTATCACAATTAATATGGCACCAGCAGATATTCTAAAAGAAGGAAGCCATTTTGATTTGGGAATTGCCGTTGGATTACTGATTGCAATGCAAATTATTCCCCAGGAAGAAATGGTAGATTATATTGTTATGGGTGAATTAGCTCTCGACGCAACTGTCACTAGGGTTAACGGTGTTTTGCCAACTGCGATAGCAGCCAGCGGATTTGGAATGGGGTTAGTTTGTCCTTGGGAAAATCATAAAGAAGCTGTATATTCAGGCAATGAATCAATAGTCGCCGTAAAGAATTTAATTGAATTAGTTAACCATTTTACTGGCAAACAACTACTGAATTTATCTATGCAAGTTAGCCAACCCATAAGCATCCCCTATCCAGATTTAGCTGACGTCAAAGGTCAGTATATGGCTAAAAAAGCTTTGGAAATAGCTGCAGCTGGCGGCCACCATATGTTAATGATTGGACCACCAGGATCTGGTAAGTCAATGCTCGCTAAACGCTTGCCTGGGATAATGCCTCCACTTAGTCCTAAAGAACGTTTGGAAGCTAGTATAATTGCTAGTATCGCAGGAACTTTGGCACCAGAAAATGGCTTGGTCGATCATCGCCCTTTTCGTTCTCCCCATTGCTCTTCCTCAATGCCAGCTATGGTTGGAGGTGGGAGAAACGCAATTCCTGGTGAAGTAACATTGGCTCATTTAGGTATATTATTTTTAGATGAGCTACCAGAATTTTCTAAACTACTTCTGGAATCATTACGCCAACCAGTTGAAGATGGCCAAATCACAATTGCTCGAGTTCATACTCACATAACCTACCCTGCAAAATTTCAACTTATAGCTGCAATGAATCCTTGCAAATGTGGCTACTATGGCAACATTAACTCTAACCTAATGTGCAAAAGAGCTCCAAAGTGCGCCTATGACTACCAGGATAGAGTTTCTGGACCAATGTTTGATCGGTTTGATTTACAAGTTGAAACTGCTGGTATAAATTCAAACGACCTGCAATTAAAACAACAAGCAAATGGAGAAAAATCTTCCGTGGTCGCTAAACGCGTTTTGAACGCTAGACAAATCCAAAATGAACGCTATCAGAAACTAGGATTAGATATAACATCTAATTCAAGACTTGAGGGAGAAGATTTATATAAATGTGCAGAAATGGATGATAAGGCACTAGAAACTTTGGAACGAGCTGCGGCAAGGTTTTCTTTATCCATGCGTGGAATTAATCGTGTATTAAAAGTAGCTTTGACAATTGCAGATCTTGAAAGCCACAATGGCAAATTACAACATTCCCACATAGCTGAAGCATTGAATTATCGGATTGCACGACTTAGATAATTCAATATAAATAATATCGGACAATTTAACTAAATCATTAAAAAGTCTCAATATTTCATAAAGAAACACTCTTAATATGATTTTTTATATGATTTTGTCAATTTAATATACCTATTTTAAAACATCAATTTTATTAAATTACCAAAAGATAAAAACCAAATAATATTAAAAATATTTTACAGCAAAACAGTTCAAGATGATATTATACTATCTCACAAGAAACACCTGCTATTGTAATATCACAATCCATCGCTTCGTCTCTTACAATCGCAAGCAATCCTTTCTGATAGCAACCTAAAACATACCCAACTATTTTTTCTTGAACCATAATCTGATCGCCGTGTTTTATTCCGTAAATCTGATTTGGCCAAAAATATCCAGCTGGCTTTAATTTATAAACCCGCCTTCTCACTGTTCCCCGAAATTTTGTTCTAGTTATAACTTCCTGGCCAACATAACAACCCTTGTTATAGCTGATTGCACCAAAATTTTCTAGCCCCAACTCAAATGGGAAATATTCTTGACTGCCGTAATCTCTTCTGAAACATGGCAGAGCAAGGTTATATAGCTGATTCATATAAACTGATACTAAGCTATTTTGTTGTTGTGACGTTTGATTTTGCTTATCTAATAACTCACCTGATAATTTGGTATTATAATCCATACCAATATCAAATAGCTCCAATATTTCATCAGCTTTCCCTAAAGCGTCAAGATCCACAATTGCTCTATAGCCTAGATTTTGATGCCTTGGGTCATGAAAAAAGCCCTGTTGCTTACCTAGGGACAACAAAACTCCAAGATTTGCCAAATAAGTAAAATTCACTTTTTGCCGCAACTTATATTTAGAGAAAGCGTCTAGAATTTGAACTTGGCTACCTTGGTCACAGTCAAGTAAAAACCCGTCTTCAGTCCGGTATACAAAAAAATCATACAATACTTTTCCCTGGGGTGTAAGGAGTAGCGAATATGAGTATTCCGGGGTTATGTTGTTAGTTAGAAGGTTTTGCAAAAACTTTTCGGAGTCAGCACCATCCACTTTAATTATGCATCTTGAATTATCAATCATCACATTTTTCAGATCTAAATCCTTTGGTATTTTCATATTTTTACCTCTTTGTTTTATCGTATTAGTTATTTATTTAAATATCATTGCAAGATTAAATTGGGGTTAATCGATTCTCTAGCTGAATTATTATAAAAATAACATGTTGTTTAAATTAGGTTATTCAAGATATTTTGCCAATGTTTCTCTGCATCTCTAAACTTTTTGCTACACTTTTTTTATAGCCCCCCTTTGCTATATCTTGAATCTCCTATCCCTAAGTTTTTACACCTCGTTTTTAGCAACATTATCCTCAAATTCATAGAAATTCTCGCATATTTTGATCGCTTCTCTACCATTTTTTGTTCGCCACCTGTTGCTGTCCCTCAGAGAATAAATACAACCACAATACTCTTGTTTATAAAAATTTTCTTGTTTTGCTATTTGGTACATTCGCTCACCACCACCATTCAATCTCCAATTGTAAGTCCAGTAAGTCAAACCTTGATATTCCGCCGCCATTCTTGTCCCACAATCGTTGATTTGATTCATGTCTTTCCACCTTGAAATACCCAAAGAACTAGTAAAAACTTGATATTGATTTTCGTGAGCATAGAGAGCAGTTCGAGCAAAACGCATATCAAAACACATTGTGCAGCGAACTCCTTTTTCTGGCTCATATTCCATTCCTTTTGCTCTTTTAAACCAATCTTCAACGTCATAGTCAGCGTCAATAAACTTTATACCTAACTTTTCAGCATATCTGATATTCTCGCACTTACGCATTTCATATTCTGCTTTTGGATGAATGTTTGGATTATAGAAAAAAATGGTTAAATCCAAACCTGATGCAACCATTGCTTCGATTACTTCCCCAGAACACGGGGCACAGCAAGAATGAAGCAAAACCTTTTTAACACCGTTTGGCGGCACCAGTATATCTCTTGTGACTGATTTTGTTTGCATGGTAATATATTATTATTCTAGTTAGTTGGTTGAAATTATTTTTTTATCTACTTTATATTGATGCTTTTACTATTTTATTATCTTCAGTTAAAGTTGCTTTTTTATTTTGATATTTAGCGTTTTTTACTTAATCCGATATTTTAAAATAGCTTTGATTAAATCATCAATTTCACCGTCAAGTATACTCCTAACATCTCCTGTTTCATAGCCACTTCGCAAATCTTTTACTAATTGATATGGCTGGAGAACATATGACCTAATTTGATTACCCCACCCAATCTCCGATTTATTAGCATTTTCTTGGCTACTTATTTCTTCCTTTTTCTTTATTTCCAGCTCATATAATTTAGATTTTAGCATCGCCATACATTCTTCTTTATTACGGTGTTGCGACCTGTTGTTCTGGCATTGTACTACCGTGTTGGTTGGGAGGTGGGTAATTCGAACGGCACTGTCGGTAGTGTTGACATGTTGCCCGCCAGCTCCAGACGAGCGGTATGTGTCGATACGCAAATCGCTTTCTTGTATCTCGATGTTAATTTCATTATCAACCACAGGATAAACCGAAACACTAGCAAAACTTGTGTGTCTTTTGCCGGCACTGTTGAACGGTGAAATTCGAACAAGGCGATGGATGCCGCTTTCGTTTTTGAGTAGTCCATAAGCATTATGTCCGTCAAACTTGAGGGTCACTCTTTTGATTCCCGCTTCATCACCTTCAAGTTGGTCTATTTGATTTATTTTAAATTTATGTCTTTCGGCATAGCGTAAATAAAGTCTTAACAACATACTAGCCCAATCATCACTTTCAGTGCCTCCGGCGCCGGAATGTATTTCCAAAAAACACCCATTGGTGTCCATTTCATGAGAAAACAAACACTCCGTTTCTAAAAATGATGTAAGTTTTTCGATTTGGATCAGTTCTTTTTTGACCTCTTGTAGAATCTCCTGATCATTATTGTGCGAGGCAAGATCACGAAGTTCTTCGACATCACTGAGTTTTTGTTTTATTTGTAGTACTTGATTTATTCTGTCTTCTAAACTACTGCGCTCTGCCATTAATTTTGCGGCTTCTTTTGGATCTGACCAAATGCTTTCCTGTTCACATTTTGCATTGAGAGATTCAAGTTTTATTAGAGCATTATCCCAGTCAAAGATGTCTCTGAATAATTGCGATTGATTCAATTATATTAGATGCAAGTTGTTTATCGGAAATATCATTATTGTTTGATTTCATATTAAACTGTGTGATTATTGGATGTAGTTTAAAGATTAGCCATTATTAGAAGAAAATCAAGATCTTTTGAATATGTTGTTAATGTTTAATTTCGATTACTTAACAGAAATTAATTCCAATTACAAATGTTTCACGTGAAACATTTGATCACCCCGCAGCAAAATTATCACAGTGACCAAATGTTATAGATAATTTATTGACAACCCATTAAACTATCTCTATACATAGCTATCATAGCTTAAAATCAAGTCTATATGATTCAAAAACTAATAAAAATA
>CALKVD010000063.1 GCA_937996615.1 uncultured Rickettsiales bacterium
GTAACCTAGGAGATCTAGCATATAGCATCCCGGAAAAAGTTATATTTGATTATTCAGAACAAGTAATAAAACTGACGGTTAAAGATAAAAGTTGCCGTGACTCTAAAAGGCTTTGGGGTTTGAGCAGAGCTTTAATATTCAATAACGTCAAGGGAGTTTCGGAAGGGTTTACCAAAGTTTTGATCATCAATGGCGTTGGGTATAAAGCTGCAGTTGACGGACAATTTTTAGTACTATCTCTAGGATATAGCCACGATATATACTTCCCAGTTCCTGCGGGCATAACAATAGTAACTCCAAAGCCAACCGAAATCAGAATCTCTGGGATCAATAAGCAAATAGTGGGTGATATCGCTGCGCAAATACGCAACTTTAGAAAACCTGAGCCATACAAAGGTAAAGGAATCAAGTACGAAGCTGAGACTATAATCCGTAAAGCAGGTAAACGCAAATAGAATTAGTTAAGGCGATCTTGGCTCGAATCACTGTCGCTATAACCCAACCAAATTTTTACATAATACTATAATTACATATTGCAATAAGTGCTATGAATACCAAACAAAAATTATTCAAACAAAGAGCTCAGCGGGTTAGAAGAAAAATCGCCGATTCTAGATTTAAACATCAAAGATTGAGACTGTCTGTTTTTAAATCTAATTCGCACATCTATACCCAAATTATAGACGATAATAAAGGGACAACTTTAGTTGCGGCTTCAACCCTCAGTCCAGAGTTTAAAGCATGGAAGGAAAATGCTGCAGATAAATCTAGCAACTCTAGCATTAAAGCTGCAGAAGCTATTGGTAAAATAATTGCTGAAAAAGCTGTGGCTCAAGGTATAACAGAAGTGGTGTTTGATCGTGGTGGATATATTTACCACGGAAAAATCCAAAGCCTAGCTGATGCCGCTCGCCAGTCTGGATTAGTATTTTAAATTCCTTACTAATTCTCTTGTTCATTGATTTAAAATATCAATAAATCTTCCTACATTTTTTGTAAGATTTAATACAAGATAGCGCCATAGAATCAGATTCTTCTAGAACGATCACATGTCTACTTTGACCCAGTTCGTTCTCGATCATCCCATATGCCCGCAATAAATAATAAACATCATTGGCAGCATAGGTCAATTGTCCTTCGCTCAAGGGGCGTTTTTTCCAATTTGAGTTTTGATATTGCTTATCAATTTCAACCCCGCAATATTTCTGGACAATGTAGCGATAGCTTACTAATTTAGGATAGCCTAAAAACAGCATTGCAATTTGGATGTCAAAAATATTCAACAATTTGCATTTCATGTGATTATATAGTGCTATGATATCATGTTTGCACGAATGCAAAACTTTCAAAATATTATCGCTTTCTAAAATTTCGATCAAAGGTGACCAGTCCAAATCAAGCATCATATCTAGTATAATGACGATATCACAGTAGGCAATCTGTAATAGAGACAATTTTGGATAAGAAGCTCCATATCCATAGAATTCTCCGTCCAGAGCAATATAGTTAAATTGGTGATTTTTAATTTCTGACCTGATTTTTTGACAATGGTACTCTAATTCTGTTTGATCTGTAACGACAATATAATGATAAGGGGTTGGTACTGGTGGAGAAAAATCTGTCGCGTTTTTGACAAAATTTTTCTTTTTCTTTCTTCGAAACGATTTTTTAATATACAAGTTATTTTTCATTTAATCACAACCTAATCTCGGTCAACTATAGTAGATCAATAGAATATTTGCAAAACTTTTCGGCAAAGAAAATTAAGCCTCATTTCTATTTGTTCTGTTTATATTTGCTTCACATTCTATTCGTGTTTATTTCATAATGTATTAATCATAATTACGCATTCGACATTATTATGCCATTCTAAGTTAACTGATTTTTGCACAATTTTTTTATTTTTATCTGCCAAAGTATTCAAATCAAAATCTTCATTTTTCGCTATGAACTGAGCTTCAACAGCTAAAACCTGGGTTTTGATATAATCTTGCCAAATCGCAAAAGCTTGAGCCACAACGGGGTCAGGGCAACTAACGGTCAGCCTAATCCTATCGCTAACGTTAAAGCTAGAATCTTTACGGGTTTGTTGTACGATTCGAACTATGTCGCGAGCAATACCTTCTTCCAATAGTGGTGCTGTAATATTGGTGTCGAGCATAACCAGAGCGTCGTTAGAATCCAATGGGGCGGCGCAATTTGCAAACTGATTTTTGGTTGCAAGTTTGATACTATATTCCTCTGGGAGCAAACTAATTCCTGCAACTTCGACGACTTTTTCTTTGATTGACCATTGGCAATTTTTTGTTGCAGCTATAATGTTTTTGACATGCTCAGGGATTCTCTTGCCGATCAGTGGTAGATTTAGGTGCAATTTCAGATCGGCATATTCTTCGATTTTTGTTTGTTCGAGGTTATGCCAGGTTTTGACGTTGATTTCATCCATAACCAGTTGTTGCATATCCTTATTATTGCTATAGTCGATTTTTGAGTTTTGATTGGCAACTCCGATAAACGTGACTGAAGCCAGAGGTTGCCTTACTCTAATTTTAGCTTCGTTTCTGATATAGTGAGCGGCGTTACAGGCTGAACGAACTCGTTCCATTGCAACTAATAAATCCAGGTCGATCAATTTCTCGTCAAAGTTGTAATATGGCTCAAGATGAACGCTGTTGTTGTTTTGGCCGCTAAGTCCAAGAAATACAGCTTCGGTTGTTAGGGGAAGAAGCGGAGCGGCGGTAACACATAAAATTCGCAAAACGCTGTATAAGGTGTTGTACGCTGAGATTTTATCTTCATTAATAACACTGGTCCAAAACCTTTCTCTTGATCTTCTAATATACCAATTGTTCAGTATTTCAAGAAATTCTTCAATCAATTTGCAAGCAACAGGAGTGTCATACAGATCCAGATGATGTTTGACATTAATTGCAGTCGCAATACATTTACTGATGATATACCGGTCCAGCAAAACTTTTGAACCAAGATCAAATTTCGCTTTAACAGAGTCGATATTGGCATAAATTGTGAAGAAATTATAGGCATTCCAGAGAGGTTTGATGACTAGTCTAGTTGCTTCCTGAATTCCATTAGCGTTTTTGTCGATCACCAGTTCTTGTCCCCGCATAACCTGGGAGGAGATCATAAACCAACGCATAGCGTCCGATCCAATTTGTTCAAAAACCTCTTTGGGATCAGCGTAGTTTTGCAAACGTTTCGAAAGCTTTGTGCCGCCATCACCAAGGATTACACCATGGCAGATGCAATTTTTGAACGGAGCATTGTTGAACAAAGCCGTTCCTAGAACCATTAATGTATAGAACCAGCCGCGAGTTTGAGCGACGTATTCAACAATGAAATCAGCTGGGAAATGTTGCTCAAACCATTGTTGATTTTCAAACGGATAATGAACCTGAGCGAATGGCATTGATCCGCTTTCAAACCAGCAGTCTAGGACTTCTGGGACCCGACGCAGCATTGATTTACCGGTTGGGTCGTTTGGGTTTGGTTTAGTTAATGAATCGATAAACGGCCTATGTAAATCTTCAACTTTAACGCCAAAAGCTTGTTCCAATTCTTGAATGCTGCCATATACTTCAATGCAGGGGTAGCTTGGGTCATCGCTTTGCCAAACAGGTATCGGACACCCCCAATAGCGGTTACGAGAAATTGACCAATCGCGAGCATTTTTAAGCCAATTGCCAAATAGACCATCCTTGATATGTCCCGGGATCCAGTTGATTTTTTGATTATGTTCCACCATTTGATCCCGGATTGCGGTTACTTCAAGGTACCAAGAAGGAATTGCTTTATATATAAGCGGAGTATCTGTTCGCCAGCAATGTGGGTAATTATGGATATACTGTTCGGTTTTAAGCCAATTGCCTTGTTTTTTCAAAGCTATTATAATTGAATCATTCGCCTCAAAAACTTGGGTCAGAGCAAAATCCTTCACCTCGGTCGTAAATCTTCCAGCGCTATCAACCGGGCATACTATTGGGATTTGATTTTCTTCGCATAGTTTTTGGTCATCTTCACCAAATCCAGGTGCAACGTGGACTATTCCCGTACCATCTTCGGTTGTAACAAAATCAGCCAGGAATATTTTGAATGAATTTTGGTTGTTGCTAAAATATGGAAACAGGGGTTTATATTTCACACCGTTTAGCGTACTACCACTTATAGTTGCAATAACCTCGTCGCCCAACTCATTTTGATATTTTGCTGCTAAGTTGCTTGCAATAATATAGTACTTTTCGTTCTTACTCAAAACCGAATACTCTATTTCTGCGCCAACGGCTAACGCAAGATTCGAAGGTAAAGTCCAGGGAGTCGTTGTCCAAGCAACTGCATAAATCGGTCCATTGACTATATCGGATATTTGATGTTTTGTTTCAGAGACTTGTTTTTGACTAGAAATTCCAAAAAATGAATCCCCATCCAGTTCAAACAAAACAGTTACTGCTTTGCTTTGTTTTTCGCGGTAAGCATTATCCATCCTCGTTTCAAAATCGGAAACAGGGGTTTCGCACGCCCAGGAATAAGGCATTACCTTCATCGCTTGGTAGATCAATCCCTTGTCATATAATGTTTTAAAAGCCCAAATAACACTTTCCATATAGTCCCGGTCCATCGTTCGGTAGTCATTGTCAAAATCAACCCACCTTGCCTGACGTTCGACATAATAGCGCCATTCGTTTTTATAACGTAAAACTGATTTTTGGCAGTGGTTATTGAACTTGGCGATTCCGTATTTTTCTATTTCGAATTTTCCTGATATTCCTAATTCTTTTTCGCTCCCCATTTCTGCTGGTAAGCCATGGCAATCCCAGCCAAAGCGCCGTTCGACTTTTTTACCTAACATTGTCTGATAGCGGGCAAACAAATCTTTGATATAGCCGGTTAACAGGTGGCCATAATGAGGCAGGCCATTCGCAAACGGGGGGCCATCATAAAAAACATATTCACTGTTGCCTTTAACTGAAACGCGAAATGTATTATCTTGTTGCCATTTATTCAGTATTGTTTGTTCTAATTGCGCGAAATTTGGATTTGCTTCAGTTGGTTGATATGGCGGGGCAACAGAACCATTAGCTGGATGAGATAGCGGTTGATTAATATCAAAATTACTATTGGACATTTGTTACTTAAATTGGAATTTAATTT
>CALKVD010000064.1 GCA_937996615.1 uncultured Rickettsiales bacterium
TTCTGGACGTATAAATTGGAGAAAAGCAACCGTGAGTTGTTTGTCTAGCAACGATTGGTTATTGGTATAATCGAGCAGGTGAACCTCTAGAGTTGGCATAGTATTTTGGTTATTACCATCAACCGTGGGTCTAATTCCAAAATTAATAATGCTCCAGTATTGTGAGTTTTCAAAATAGGTATAGGCCAGATAAACTCCATATGCTGGGTATTGGATTTTGTTATTATGTGCTAATACAGTAGTATCATTAATGTTATCTTGAAACTTCCAACCCACTCTAGGATTAGTTATATTGGCTGTGGGTATTCCAAGTTTGCTCTTCGCGATTCCTTGTCCTTTTTGAACTAATCCGGACATTAAATAAGGTCTACCCAATAAATTGCTAGCCGTTTGCACAACCCCGAGTTGCAAAATGTTTTTGATATAGGAGCTTGAAACAGTGTGATAATTATAAACAAATTGCTCGATTTCGCTATAACCAAAACCAAGCTCAGATGCCATTTTATGCAGTAACTCAGTGTTACCGCTGCGTTTGTGGCCGAAATAGAAATTATAACCCGTAGTTAAATGACGCATCTTAGCAGTCAAAAGGGAGAAAATAAAATCTTGAGCATTAACAGTTAATAACTCCTGGTTAAAATTTAGAACCCAGATTTCGTCTATGCCAGTCTCACTAAGCAACTTTAAATTGTATTCTTGGTGGTATATTTTTTTATTTTTGGTGCTTCCGGGATTGGTTAATGTTAGGGGATGGGGGGAAAAAGTCAAAACCACACTAAGCCAATTGTTTTGTGTTGCAATTTGTCGACATTCGGCAATAACTTTTTGATGGCCCAAATGGACTCCGTCAAAATTACCTAGGGCGATAGAGTAGCCGCTTAAAATTCCAGTTTTGTTGCAACTTTTAGTTGGGCTAATGTTATATGCTTTTATTTCGTTTAAATCATTAAAATATTTTATTTTGGTACGATGGTATACGTGCATGAATCAGTCTCTATATTTTAATTGCTAATACCAGAATATTTATTGCTATCTTAATGCTTCTTCAAGAGAAGTGGCGGCGTCTGTTTTGGGATCGCGATATTTTGGAATAATTGCACAATCCAAGGCCAATCCTTGATCTTGCATCCATTGGTTGTTGCTTTTTCTTGTTCCAGGAACCACAACAGCTTGAGCTGGGACGGTGCCATAATAAATCTGCTTTTTGACAACGTCATATATCGGAATAGAGCTAGTCAAGACCAGATTAGGTGCAACAACTGCGCCTTCCCGTACAATTACGCCTTCGACCACAATTGCTCCTGCTCCAATAAAGCAGTCATCTTCTATAATTACAGGGCGGCTACCGACTGGCTCTAAAACTCCGCCTATTTGCACTGCTGTGGAGAGATGGACTTTTTTACCTATTTGGGCGCAAGATCCAACTAAAACATGGCTATCGACCATTGTGCCTTCATCAATATAGGCGCCTATATTGATATATGATGGTGGTAATATTACTACATTTTTTGCTATATATGTTCCTGGGCGAATTGATGTTCCTCCAGGAACGATTCTAATCCCTGTTTCTTGCGGGATGATTCTTGGTTTTAAGAGTGATTTATCATGGAACCCATAGTACTGATCATTTTTTTGGTCCCACATTGGTGAGATGACATCATCCCTAAACAAATCCAAGATCTTTTGCTTTGTTTGCATGTCCGAGATCCAATCTCCAGTGTTTGCATCTTTGCTTGCTGCGCGTACTAAGCCTTTTTCAAGTTCTTCAAGGGTTTTGAGATGTTTTTGCATATTGATGGTGAATGATTATAACACTTGGATTTAACTATATAACCATAACTAAATAAGGTCAAAAAAATTAACAATTCGCATTAACTCAGTGACCTTGTTTGCAGCATTGCATTGCTATGCTATCATCACTTTAGGCTGTATCTTTGGTTTCGAGTTTTTCTTCACCATTGAGCATTGATAGCAGCCATTTGCTTGGTCTATAGTAGACAAAACCTTTGGTTGGAATTTCCATCAGTTGACCAGTTCGAGGGTTGTTGACCTCTTTGGCTGATCTTTTGCGTACCACCATTGAACCGAATCTTCTGAGTTCAACGCGATCGCCACAAATTAGAGCTGTTGCAAGATTACCGAATGATCCTTCAACTATAGCTAATGCTTGCGAGAAAGAAAGCTCCGGACATTTGCTTTGTAATTCATCAGCGATGTCTTGTGGGGTGATTTGATTTGTTTGTTTAAGGGGTCTACTTCTAGCCATAATTTATTTGTATATTAAGTACGATTAATCATGTAGTTATTGCAATTTTATTAACAATAACTTAACAAACTCATCGCAATGATATACTAATTAAGTGATTATGTAAAGTATTTTGAATATTTATTAGTATTTCTCCTAAAAATTTTCCTAAAGCTGCGCTGTTATTTTCAAAAAACCAGCCGTATCTATCTGTTTTAACGTCTTCTAGGTCAAAATCTACTATTTCCGCATTGGTATTAATATTTTTATGTTTCTTGAGCCATTCTGCTGCTATATTTTCATCTCCTATTTCATCAATAAGGCCAATTTTGACTGCTTGCTTACCTGTATAAATTCGACCGTCACATATTTTAACGATATCTGCTTTGTTCAGACTTGCAAAACGGTTTTGTCGCACCATTTCAACAAAGGTATCGTATAAATCATATATTACATCCCGGACTGAATTTTCCATTTCCTCATTCATTTTTTCAAACATATTTGGAACTGCTTTAAGTGGAGATGATTTGATAATTATTGGTTTAATCCCAAGCATTTTGCTTAGCTCTGTTGCTTCAAATGCTTCTGAAATCACCCCTATAGAGCCAACTATGCTTCCACTGTTGGCAAAAATTCTTGCTGCGGGAAGGGATACCATATAGCCACCAGAAGCAGCCATTCCGTTGATCACTGTAACCAATGGAATTTTATGGGCTACTTTGGAGATTGCGTCATAAATTGAAGTAGCGCCATTAAAAGTTCCGCCGGGACTGTTAACTTTTAGGATCACGGCTTTGATTGTATTGTTTTTTAATAGTTCTGCAATTTTTTCTAATTTATCTTCATCATATTCTATAAAGCCATCTATCTTGATTCTTGCTATGACTCCATCTTGATTAGTGATTATTGTTGGGGCCATTTTTTCTTTCATATTAACCCAAATAATCGCAAGTAGTAAAATAAAAGCGAGCAATCGCCATTGTAGTAAATTTTTGCGTAACTTTGAACGTTCTGAATTGTGGTAGGGATGTTGGATCATATAGAAATATTTTTGATATAGAACTAAGACTAGTTAGTAAATTGATACATA
>CALKVD010000065.1 GCA_937996615.1 uncultured Rickettsiales bacterium
TGAAATATCTAATTCGATAATTTCTGGAGTATCATAACTATGAAGTTCTAATATTTTGCTTTTAACTTTAGAAAAAAGCTCTTTTTTTGTTTTTATACTTAAAAGTGTTTCTCTTTCACAACATAATTTACCATCCCAATTATAAAGAGATTCTATATCTTTTAACTGCACACAAGCAGCAAGCTTATCTTGAATCAAAATTTTAGCTATTTTTTTTGCTTCTTCTTCATTAGAAGTTGTAGTTTGAACTATAACTGCTTTCATAAAATTTTTATACCTTGAATTATATCTTGTGGACTCATAGAATAGTTATTATTTTTATATTTTTTTGATTCTAGGCTACTTTGCTTTGCTGATTCTAGACTCAACTGATTATTAAACTTTTTATACTTTGGCAAGGGACTTAGGGTTAACTTTTTTAGTGGTGCATTCTTATTTATTTTTACCCCATTCAAGGTATTTTTCTTTAGGATCAACGGAGTTTTTTTCCTATCCTGAGTTTTTTGCTCGCCTCTGATTCGCGATGATATATTAAGGCCAACTACTTGCTTATCAAAGCTTCTATTGTTAATTTTATCATTTTTATAATATATCACTGACTCTTCATTGATTTTTTCTGCATTTTTATTATAATGCCCATCAATTATTTGAATAAAACTTTGGTCATTCTGAATCGACCGATTAGTCTTCTGCTCTTTACTACTTTTCCCATCAACCTCCAATTTTCCATACATGCTATATAATTTACAGTACTTGCTAGCCAAACCATCTCTAGTTTCATCTATTTTTAGGTCTCGATTATCATTTTTATATACCACCACCGGAACCATTTCTTTTTCCTCTTGTTGGCGTTTTTGAATCAACTCCACTATAGTTCTTATTATGTGATCATTCCTAAATCCGCAATCTAGATCATCACTCTGGCTATTCGCCTCCGTCTGAGTTTCTTTTTGCTGCACATTTGTTACAGAATCAAACTTCGCTTTATAATCTCGGATTTTTGACCATAGTTCACCATTGTATCTAATGTACATATTCAACTCCATTTTATACATAAAACATACTGCACCATGAATCGTGACCCTTTCCAAAATTATCTCATCCTGCAAAAATTCAGAACGCATAATTAGCTTTTTCATTAACTCATATTCAAGCCCAGCAAGTGGGTAGCAAATTGAAGCTGCTTGGCAATAACGTATATTATTGTGGTTGATAAAAACCTCGTCGTTAAGCTTGATGAATGTTAAATCAATGTATTTCTGAATCTCTTCCAAAACTAAATCAAGATCTTTTACTGTTTTTATCCGCTTTTCTAAAATGTTAATTACATTAATACTTAAATTATAGTGACTTTTTTTCCAAAATAATATTAATTGCGGCAATATTAAGTTTTTGATGCTTTTTATTTCCAATTGTAATATAATTTTTACCACAAAATCAATCATCAATTCAAAGTTATTTTGCGGATTTTGAACCTTGCTTGCCAAATCACACCCCTCAGCCAATGATAAATTTAAGGCAATAACTCCTAGCGCCTCATATTCAGAACCAAAAACACTATGTAAAATTGTGCATACCTTGTTTTTTTGACGTAATTTGGTGCAAAAATCTATGAATCTTATCATATCTTCTCTACTTTTGCAGAAATTTAGTAAGTCGCTGATTAATTTCCAATTACACTCCTCTGTTTTTAAAACCTTTAGATAATTCATAAAAGCAGAACCAAATCTTTGGCTTTGAACACAATTAAGGTAAATATTTTCCTGATTGGTAGTTAAAGATATCAAATTTCTTTCATCAATATCTTTATTATCAAAATTAATACTTAATAAAAAAAGTTTAGGGTTACTAAAAATCTTTTCATTTACTCTACTTTCCTTATCGGAGCATTGTAATTGCAGCATTTTATTTATCTTAAAAACCTTAAATTTTTACAACTTATGATTGTTCAGTATAACCAAATTAATACAAAACAACTACTATATTTTTGAATTAATAGTTAAATATTTTAATTACCTATTGTATAATCACCAGTCTAAGCGTATACAAAATTCATAAGCCTTATCAGCAACCTTAAAATTAACTAAAACAATGGCACAAATAACCCAAGGTACTTCTCTAATCAGAATCGGTGATAGGATGGTTGACATCTCCAACATCAAGGAACTCAACGAAGCAGTCGCAGTCTCAAGCAATGTCAAATACGCCCAAACTAACTTTGATCAAATCCAAGATCAGGTGAGCATTTCTGATAAAAAAATTCTATCCTATAGTAAATTGATGTTTTTGTTAAATGAGCTAAATTCCGTATCAAAAGACTTAGCTGGCACTATCGACACTACAACAGGCAATTTAACCACTATATTCGATAAAAAACAAATAATCCCAGCTGGCGAATTAGCTAGTAGCATTGCTAACTATGCAGAGATTATAGCTGATAACAACGCCGACAACAACAATCTAGAATTTTCAATCGACGCAATAGCAAAACCAATGTTAATGAAAAGCGTTGATATTAACCTACAATCGAAACAATCTGTGGTCGGCGATACTCTCCCTATACGCGCCGGTTCCTTTAAGGTAATGGTTTTAAACAATGCGAGAAAATTAAATTATCTAACTAATTCAACTCAATCTGTAGTACTTGCAAACCCGGGAACTGGTGTAAAAGCTTTCAAAGCTGGAACATTTTTCCTTAATACCTACCCTCTAACCCTCACTGTTGGAATGAAATTAATTGATGTCGCCCAATTAATTTCCAATGCAAATCTTGGAGTCACAGCAACGATCAACCCTTCGGATCAATCTTTAGTCCTTCGCTCAACCAAACTTGGTATTGAAAACGATTATAAAATTGAGGACCCATCATCTGTTTTCACCCCCCTAATACAAGGCAGTGGCCCTATTGTTGATTCTGCCTTTACCGCTTTACCAGATTATACCTCAATCACTCTACAAAATGGCAACACTTTAATTGACGTTGCAAATAAAATTAATGCAACCAACTGTGGAATCAAAGCCAAGGCAATAATGGTCACCAATCAAATCTCTAAACTTTCTTTAGAAGGCAATTTAACTGGTCTAGGTAATAATTTTAAAATTATTGATGGTATTGACGGCACTGGCAAAGACATTCTCCTAGACGGCACTAAATCAGGCAGTGTTTTTAAAGATATATTTTTAACCCAATCTGGCGCATATATCCTAAATGGTTCAAATGCTAGATTAACGATTGGATATGATACTATAGAGCGTCAGGAAAATACAATCAAAAATTATTTGGACAACCTAACTATCAAAATCTTGAACCCAACTCCTCAAGGCAAAAAGATTCAATTTGCTATCGCGCCTGATTATAACGCTATTATAGATAAAATCGATACTTTAATTGACTACTATAATCAAATTATTAAATTTGTCACCCAACAAAAGCAAAGAGACCTCAAGGGAAACCCTTTACCAGGGTCAGAACTAGCAAGTGATTCCAGTCTCTATAATATTATAGAACCAATCAAAAACTATACATTTATCTTGTTAAAACAATTGATTGGTTTCAATGCCAAAAGCATCGAAGAAGAATATCAATATCAAAGCAAAGATCAAAAAGACATAAATACCAAAAGAATTACCTATCCCAATCTTTTGACAATGAATCAAGACACTCTAACTAAAAAATTATTTTCTAATATCACAGACGTAAAAAAAGCCTTCTCCTATAATGTCTCAAGCTCTAACTCTAATTTCACCCTCCAGGGCGGCTATCCAAAAGCTTTGCTCAAAAACGTTGAAGTCAACGTCGATAAAATCAATCTTACACTTCAAACCGGTGCACCAAAAGAATTCTATAACCAAAGCATGGCCTTTCAAAATGCTTCTACTTCAGTTGTTAATTCTACTGGCACCAATGGCAATTTCAAAGCTGGTAAATTCTACTTTAACAAGTATCCAGTCGAATTAGTTGCTGGTGATAGCCTGAGCACAATCGCAACTAAAATCAACGCGATCTCTGCTAACTCCAATCTAACTGTATCACAAATACAACAAACTTATGGCGGCGTTAACTACTACTTTTTAAAAATTGATAATAACAATCTCAAACCAACAGTTAGCGATCCTGATAATGTTTTTAGCACTATTTTCAGCACTACAGCCAAAATTGACACCGCCCCATTCACAATGGCTGAAATTAACCTAGTGTTGGGTATAATTCCTCTAATTGGAATATTCATAAGTAAGTCAATTAAAATTAATAACACCGTTATTTCTTTCCCAAATCCGCCCTACACTATCGCAAATTTTGTCGCAGTATTTAACTCCCACCAAGCAACCACCGGAGTAACCGCAAGATATACCACAATACCAGGTACAATACCTAGTTATATTATTACCTTTGAACCCTTGAATATGGGTAATTTAGTTATTGTTGATAGCAGTAGCATTTTTGGCAGCACAACTTTTAATAAAGCTAATTTTGCAGGAGGAGCAAAATTCTATGATACACCTGAAACAATTGTAACAGCTAGCGTCGAAGCTGTTGGTGTTTCCTATACAAAGCCAGCAAAATTTAACACCTCAACCTCTAACATTAACACAGTAACTTTAACAAACGATGATACATCTGGCTTAAATCTAAACACAGATAATCTAAAAATTTTTTATACTGGTAGTGGTAATGATAGCACAGTGATCGACTTCACCAGAGGAATAGCAGTTCAAATCTTGCTTTATATCAATAAACTAAACAGCGATAAAGGAATCTTAAAGTATATTATGAACAACTTGAACAACAAAGGAGATCAACTGAAACAAGAATCAAATAAATTAGCAACAAAACTGAATAACGAAAAAGAAAAAACTATGGCACAGTTTAGCAAAATTTATCATACAAACCTCCAACATCATCAAATGCAAGAGGCATTAAAACAGCTAATCTCTGACAATTTGCGCTGATCAGGTAATGACATCTCTCTAGATCAACAGTAGAAATAATAGCAAAAACCAGAGTGTTTTAATTCACTAGCAGGAAATCAACACTGGTCTAACTCTTTTTATTTAAATTTAACAACTATTAATACACATATAATAACTTTTTATTTATTAATATCTCAATTTTGATTGTACTATTTAAAAAAATTTTTATGATGTCACCTATAAATATTTGAATTCCTTAAATCAAAAACTATAATACTGCAACATCTAAATAACCAAGATCCTTGGCAAAAACTGATCGAGCCAGAATCATGTATAGAATTTCACACCCCAAACATAAAATCCTTTTAACCTATTACAACAACTATATAATTCAAATCTATAATTACAGCGAATTAAATAGCGAATAAAAATGCCACACTTTAAGACACAATCGATCATAACAGCAGATATCTATCAAGCATTTAACCTTATCCTCGACGTCGAGAACTACCATCAATTTGTCCCCCATTGCACAAAATGTAAGATTATATCACAAACCGGCACCACCATCTCTGCCGAAATGTCCATCCGTTTTGGACCAATTGTGGCAAACTACAACTCTAGTATATTCTATCACAAACCAGCCCCCACTTCCCCATCCCCCCTATCATTAAGTAAATCGCCAAACGAGCCGATCATAGCTGAAGTTTCAATCACTAGCTATGACCCGATTTTTTCGCATATGGAGAGTAAATGGATATTGGAGCAAGTAAACCTAGTCACCAAAATTAAATTCCAAATCAGGGTTGAATTTCAAAACTCAATCTACAATAAGCTCTTGGGTTTATTTTTCGAGCGCGAGTGTCGCAAGATAACAGCGTCATTCATCAATCGTCTTAACATTGCTTGCAAAATACCCCAATATTAATAGGAGCATCAACAAAAATAATACCAGAAATAATAATGGCAATAGAAGCAAGACCAAGAGAAGCAAGATTTAACAATATAATAGAATGCTTCTTTAAGATCGGTAAAATATCAGCAGTTGCTTCCATCTGTTGTTCAATAACCCAAAGCTTGAGTGAGTTATTGATCAAGTCAATCACAGATATTTTCAGAAGTAGGACTTTCAGAGCACTTTCAGAAGTAGCAGAAGGTTTCATATGTCACTCAAAAACCCTATAAAACAAATTCACCCCCGCCCCCATATCCACTATAGAGCCCTCGGCTAGCATTAGGTATATGAGGCTCTCCCCTGAAATTTACCACGTTACCATAAACACCACCACACATCTCTAAGCTCTTGTCACATCCACAAATAACCATAAATTGATCACCAACTCTAGCTTGATAGGGCAACGGCGCACCAGCTCGCAGCATACCATTTTTATAGTCCTTGATCTTCATCTCCCAACCACAATTATCGCCCGAGCTAAATCTGATCCTGCCATAAGAGACCATTTTTTCAAACATACGCCGATCACCAACTTCAAGGATTAAATTTCCAGCCTCATCGAAAATCTTGCAATGATCCACTATATTCTTTAGCTTTTCGCTCACTACTTCATCGTCGTCCAAAATCTCACTCACTGAAATATCCCTAATCACCAATCCATTTCCTTGCCCGACTTTGCAGCGAAAATCGCCAAAAGAAGCGCGACAACCAGCAGAGTAAAACTCACCAACCTTCGCCACCAATGCTTGGGTTAGGCCACGCACTTCAACCATGAATTTTTGTTCACTCATATGGACTTCGCCAAGCCACCCCCTTCGCACCGCAAATTTTTCTGGTTCTAAGCTTTGATAATCAGCCATAAAAACCTCAATTTCTGCATAGTCATAGAGACGAGCAAGCAAATCGTTGCCACTAATTGCTTCGTGTTGCAATGCTCCAGCTATGTTTAAGTTATCCACAGCCAAACTACTACTGGTCGCAATTGCGCTTGCTTTAAACCCGCTAGATGCCCAATAGGTTATATCGCCCAAACGAATGTCACAATCATGATCAGTAAAACCAAAAACCAACCCATCGCGCCGCTTGAGGTGCCAACAGGTTGCTAAAGTAGTTACTTCTTTATTTAGAAGACTTATTTGTTTATTATTATTTAAATTTGTCATAATTTTTGTATTTTTATAATTTTAAATTATTATTTTTGTTTTTTAATTATTATACCAACCTCTTGAGCTTTGAAAAAATCCAAAGACTAAAAGATAAAATATATATTTCTTTTTTAAAAATTTATTGAAATATATTGTTTTTGTGCATATTATACTTGTTACTATTGTAATATCACACCAAACAAATTAACCCTCTATGCAGCCAAAAGAACTACACCCCAATCTAATGTATTTGTTAAACAGACAGATTGTAAAAAATCTATATATCAGCGCAGAAAATCTTGAACCAAACTTCATCCCCCAAACTTCTTTGCTCAATAATAGCCATGCATTTACTGCCTATTATAGCTTTATTTCAGATTATCAAGAAACCCTCAAAGTAAAATCAATAACTGAAGATCTTCTCAGCCATTACTATCAGAATAGCAAGCTATTACAAGAAGAAATTGGCAAAAAATCTGCTGATCTTGGTAATAAAGCAATAAAATTAAGCAAAAAAATTCAAAATGCATCCAAAATAGTGCTAAATCTCAAAAATCTTGGCTCTATTGCCAATTTTCTCGCTGTCCCACACAGTAAAACTCAAATAAATACCAAGCATAAAAACTTATATAAAGGTAATGTAGTTTCTTTCATTACCAATATGAATACCCTTTTTCTAAAGTCTATCCCTCCCCTGCACCATCAAGCATATGAAATAAAGAGCAAATATCAGCAACTGTTAAAATCTTCTAAGGACTATAAATCAAATCTAGATTCGGACATAAATCCATCGATAAGCAAAATAATTTCTAACTATAACTTAAAGCTTCAAAAATTGTCATTTTCTCTGCGTCTGATAAAATTAGGTTTAGAACAAACAAAGGATTCTAGCTTAAAAATTCTCTATCAAAAAGCTCAATCCAAGCTATTACCATTTAAAGAATATCTCAATGATATAGAAAAATCCCATCAAGTTTTTCTCAATGTTACCAATGCAAAACAACATCAAATTATAGTACAATTGCAAAATAATTTAAAATTAATCAATAAAGAAATGAGAAACTTTAAAAATATCAGTAATCAGCTAAAAAAACAGTCTATGGTATTTTTGGATAAAACAAAAACAGCACACCCCAATCTTCATATGCCATTGTGTTTCTATAAAAGATTAGAACAAAATAAGCAAAATAAAGAAACTAAAAATAGCGAAATAGAAAAATTCAAATAGTTTGTAGCTAATATGGCTAATATATTTGGTTATTTATAATTTTAATATAAAATTAATGTATTATCTCGTGATAATCAAATCAAATTCGCAACTCAACCAAAGGAATTTCAGCGTGTATATAGAGACCAACGCTCTCAGTTTTAACCGGCAAGTAGTCAATATCGAAACGAACGGGAACATCAAATCTGAAATCCGCACTGATTTCAACCCCGGGTTGTAAAACCTTAGCCAAAATCACAACACCAGTACTATAGTCGACCCTATATTCCCCTGGTTTAAGCCTAGCTCCATCCGCAAAAATTGCTACACTCCCCAATTGTGGTTTGTAGATTAACCTTTTTTTGGCATATAGCTCCCCGCTTCTGTTCAATTGCTTTTCCAGCCCCTTTTCTCTTCGTTTACCTCTTCTTTCTTCGGTATTTGACTCCTCACCCTCATCTGTATTGGTTTTGGTATACAACTGCAAATCCTTGCTTTCTGAGCTGATCCGATTGCTTGATAGCATAGTTGGTTTTGTTGTTTCCAAAAGATACCATTTGCACAGTTGATATTGCTCTGTTTGGCCATCACTAACCCCTATTTTCTCGTCTTCTGCTTGATAGTCGCTCCAGTCTTTAAATCTAAAGCCAAATGCTTTTCCTTGGCACAATCTAAAAAAGCTGATTAATTCATAGAGCTGCTCTTGGTTTTTGACTCCAGGAACAACATTAAACCGCATTCTTGGATTAGACCAATTAGCGTTACGTTGCTCATGACCTCCAGCACTCATTGCAACAGAAGTTAAATATTCCGGACCACCAGATGACCCACAAGCAATATCTTCTGGGAAATTAATATCGATAAATCCGTTAGTTATTTTTTTTAATTCGTAATTTTTTTTCATAATTATATAGTTAGTTAAAATAGTTAGTTAAAATTATTATTTTGTTATTTCTTTTTTATATTGTTTTTGCATTAAATATTTGCATTTTAATCTTTTTTCATGTAATTAATTTATGCGTAGCTAATTTTTTGCTTGCAATTTTTTTCAACTTATAATTGTATATAAAAGATTTAATATAATTGACATAATAAAGCTTTTCTTTTTAAGTTATTATAATGTAGTATTAACATTAGTTTTAATATTTAACAAAGTACTGCTTAATTTATTGCTTTTTCTGTCCTATTAAACAAGCTTAACCATATTTAACAC
>CALKVD010000066.1 GCA_937996615.1 uncultured Rickettsiales bacterium
ACTTGGAACATTACCCCGCCAGCTGAGATCACGCTAAACGGATGGAGAATTACAATGGTTTTTGTTGCAACTATTGCCGGAGTTATGTCATGCACGATGCCGATGGGAATGGTTGTAATTATGACGATATGTTTTTCAGTTATAACCAATATTATCCCAATCAATAAAGCATTTAGTGGTTTTGCTTCAACAGCTGTTTGGTTAATTATTGGTGCGTTTTGTATTGCTAAAGCTGTCATCAAAACAGGACTAGGCGAACGGGTCGCATATTATCTTATTTCTAAGATGGGAAGTAGCCTAAAAGGAATTGCTTATAGTTTACTATTTACAGATTTTTTAATTTCGCCATTTATCCCAAGTGCAACTGCAAGGGCAGGAGGTATCTTCCTACCAATCGGCAAAGCATTAATCACTGAGTTTAAATCTGAAAAACAAGATTCAGCAATAGCTAAATTTATCATGATGATTATATTTCACAGCAATATAATTACTAATACGATGTTTTTAACAGCAATGGCTGGGAATCCAATCGCTGTCCGAATCGCTAGCAATTTAGGAATCCAAATAACCTGGATCGATTGGGCAATTGCTGCTCTAATCCCTGGAATTATTAGCATCATCGCACTACCCCTAATCCTCGGCAAATTATGTGGAATCAATGATATAAATCAAAGTAAAAATAATGATACAGTAATAGCTGCAAAAAATGCATTACAGAAACTTGGTCCTTTGACAAAAAAGGAAGCATATCTAGTTATCATCTTCATTGGTTTAATTTCAATGTGGATGCTAGAACAAGTCACCGGTATTAATGCAGCAATTGTCGCTCTTGTTGGAATGTCTGCCCTTCTTCTAACCAAAATTATAGAATGGCAAGATGTTATTGAGGAAAAAGGAGCTTGGGATACAATGATATGGTATGGTGGTTTATTGATGTTGGCAGATGCTATCTCTGGAGCTGGCTCAATCCAATGGCTTGTTAATATCACAACAGAGATTCTTGCCGAACTAGACAAGGGATTGATTCTCGCAATCTGTGGACTATTTTTCTTCTATATTCACTATTTCTTTGCCAGTACAACAGCCCACCTCACAGCTATGCTTGCTCCATTTATCCTATTATTAACTCAAACTCTAGGTTTTCCAGCTGTTCCCGCAGCATTAGGCCTAACATTTTTATCATCGCTGTCTGGGGGTTTAACACATTATGGAATTTCCCCAGCACCACTTTTGTTCGGCGTAGGATATGTCAGCTTAAAAAGCTGGTGGCAATTATCTGGAATTACTGCAACTTGGAACTTTGCCTTATGGATCTTTACTGGATTTATTTGGTGGAGGATTTTAGGCTGGATTTAAATTTTTAGTGACTTTTGAATGATCCAAATTCTACAATCAGAAGTTGCTAATAATCACAAGTATGGGTTGATTAAACTATTAAAATTTTTATTTATTAACATAATCTTATAAAGTTATTGGCAGCAAAATTAGTTTGTATTATGCTATATATAAGAATGAATTAAAACATAGATTTTAGTTTATCAATTTTGCATTTTATTTATGTGATTTATATGAAAAAATATTCAACAAAAAATTTTAGTCTTTTTAAAAAGATAACCATTTTATCAATGCTAACACTAGCTTTAACTGGCTGCGTCAATGAATCAGGTAAAACAAATAAACGTGCCGTAGGGACCGTTACTGGTGGGTTACTAGGGGCAGCTGTCGGCTCAAGATTTGGCGGCGGTAGCGGACAAATTTTAGCAGGGGTGATCGGTGCTGGAATCGGAGCATTTGCCGGAAATGCATTAGGTGCTAGCATGGATGAGCAAGATAAAAGATATAGCAACCAAGCAGCTGAATCTGCACTAGAATATAATAGAGTTGGAACCAGAGCTAGTTGGCGCAATCCAGATAATGGAAATCATGGATATTTCCAACCAGTTCGTACCTATCAAAATAATAACGGCCATTATTGCCGGGAATTTATGCAAGAAATTGTAGTTAATGGTAAAAAAGAGAAGGGACATGGAACAGCTTGCAGAATGCCGGATGGTAGCTGGAAGTTGCAGTAGTATTTTCTTTTTTTATAATTAATAGCAACATGAAATGTCGCAAGATCAGATGTTGCTATAGCTAATACCTACTATTTATATTAAAGATATTAAATGCGTGTGAATTTTATGGAAGGCTTATGTTATGTTTTTGAGAGAGGTCGAATATATTCATAACTTAATTAAAGTAAAAATCGCGATCTAAAATAATTATATCCATAAATACTCATAAATATCCAAATATTAACAACAGTTTATGTCGTCCTCAACCTCATTAGATAATACCAAACAAAAGCTAGCTCTGGCATATAAAATCCTAGCAAAACTAAAACTAGATGACCATACGTATACCCACCTCTCAGCTAGATTTTTAGAACAGCTAGACGAATTTGATCCAATAAATAACCTCAATCTTAAAGAGCCAAATCTTCATCAGAATAACCAAAAACCAGATTCATATTTAATTTATGAGTTTGGTTTGAGATTTAGCGAAGTAAAACCAGATAATTTGATTCGGATTAGTATCGAGGGCGAGATTATTGAAGGAATTGACCGGAATTACAATATCACTGGTTATAATATTCACGGTAGTATTTATAAAGCAAGACCTGATATAAACGCGGTATTTCATTTGCATACCCCAGCAACAGTAGCAGTTTCAGCAATGAAAAAAGGGTTAATGCCGATCAGTCAATGGGCTTTGCATTTTTATAATACCATATCATATCATGATTATAATTCGTTAGTATTAAATCCTGAACAAAATCAAAATCTTATCGCTGATCTGGGACCAAACAATTTTGTGATGTTTCTACGTAACCATGGGTTTATCGCTTGTGGCAGAACAATAGAAGAAGCGATGTTTTACACCTATCATTTAGAGCAGGCGTGCAAAACCCAGTGCCTTGCTTTGAGTTGCAACCAAGAGTTGATAATTCCTTCTGAAGACATATGCCAAAAAACTGTTGATGATTTACTCGGGTTTGAACAAAATTTAGGAGCAAGGGATTGGGAAGCTTGGGTTAGATTGATAGAATCTTAAACATATCGCAAAACTAAATTTGGCAAAATATGTCAAAATTAGTTGTGGCAAAAATTAGGAAAAATAGTGCGGTCGCAAAAAATGATTCTAAATACCTGACCAGTTCGATAAGAGCTATCTTTTTCTAGTAATCGGAGGTTTTAAATCAGATAAGATGATTATTGTGTAAAGTCATAAGCACGACTATATTAGAGGGTGAATAAATATAAATATAGTAAAAATTAATGCCAGAGTTACCAGAAGTTGAATCAGTTGCCAAAACTTTAAGTCTATCCTCTTGTGTTGCAGGACCAACTTTAGTCAATTTCAAACATAGTAGATATCAGCTGCGTTCCGCCTATCCAACACAGGAGCAAATCGATCAAATATTAGGAATGCAACTTATCCGAGTTTATCGCCGAGCGAAATATTTGATTTTAGTTTGGGGGCAAAAAACTGATCAAAAGCAGAGCTTCAGCCAAAATAAAATCCAAGAATGGGCTATGATTATCCATTTAGGCATGACAGGGTCTCTGGTTTTCTATAGGAAAAATCAACGCAATATTCTCGACTTGGCTGCTGGAATAATGGATAGTAGTCAAATAATTCGTAAAAAAACTATTATACTAGATCAAATAGAATCAACTATTTCCCATCCACATTTTTATTGCGAATTTTCTGATGGTAGCAGCCTAATATATTCCGATCCACGAAGATTTGGTTTGGTTCAATTGATTCCTGTGGCTGGTATTGCAAGATGGGAAAAACATAAGGAATTAGGGGTTGAACCTTTGAGCGAAGAGTTTACCGGTAGCTATTTGCATAACGGATTAATGAGACGAAAAAATTCATCAATCAAGCGATCATTAATGGATCAAAAACTGGTGGTAGGGATCGGCAATATATATACAAACGAAGCTTTGTTCAAAGCAAGAATAATCCCGACACGAGCTTCGGGCAGCCTGATTTTATCTGAAGTAGAGGCTTTAGTTCAAGCCAGCAAAGAAATTATTCAACTTGCAATTGCAAAAGGAGGTTCAACTATTCGTGATTATAAAAATAATGATAACCAGCCTGGTGAATTTCAGAATAGCTTAGCGGTTTATGGCAAAAAAGGAGAAAAGTGTATCAGGTTTTGCCAAGGGGTTATAGTCAAAAATATGATTGAGGGAAGAGCAACCTATTGGTGCGAATCATGCCAAAAATAACTGGAATCACACATAAAATTATGTATATATATTTTTTTTAAAGTAAAAAATCAAACGGCAATTCAAGTTGCTATCTTAATCTAAGAATTAATATGAATAAATATATAACTTACAATAAATCCCTCTTAAAACGAAATCAGAATCAAAAAAGGATGATAAAATGGCAACCTTCTTGGTGGCAAGCGACAACTATAATCTTTCTACTATACATATTTCTAGCAGCTGGATTTTATATTCTTCCATTTAAACAATCAGTAGTTGAATTTTTCAATAGAATTCAAAATAGAATAGTGGTTAACCAAATTATTACGACTGGCAATCTAGAACTTAGTCACTCTGATGTTTTGCGATGTGGTAATATTGATTTAGCAAAAATTATTGGTACTAATCTATGGAAGATTGATCCATGGCAAATTAGTAATGACTTATTAAAATGCAAGATAATCGAATCAGCTGAAGTAAATGTTCCATTTAATGGTAATATCATAATTAGAATCAAAGAACGGATTCCAAAAGTGATTTGGCTTACTAACGATAAATTATATTTGCTTGATCAGACAGGATTGATTATCAGCGAAGAGGTCAGACAAAAGCAAAAAGAAAATATGGTTATACTGGTCGGTATCGACGCGCCGCAAAATTTTAATAACATCATTGATCTTTTATCTCAACATCAGTATTTTAAGGAGAATTTAGCTTCGATGCATTTTGTTGGAAGCAGAAGATGGAATTTATTCATGCAAAATGGACAAATTATTAAACTTCCAGAAAAAAATATTAATGATTGCCTTGAATTTTTGATTGCTTTGCGAGAAAAATATCTAAATATTGCAGATAATCCAACTTTGGATTTGCGTTTGTTTCCAGAAAAAATATTTATTTCCTCTTCCTCCGATAAAAATTTAGACCTTACAATCGGAAATATTCTAGACAGGCAAGAAAAAACCAATGCAGCAAAAAGTTGAAATCTTTAAGGATGGGGTTCAAACATCAAAATATAAAGCAAATTCATTGATTCTTAATCTCCAAACTAGAATAGGAATATATTTATTAAAAATTTATTTAATATTTAATTATTTACCTGTTTGCATTAATATGCTATTATAAATTCATATATTTATCATTTATATGTAATTATTATGCAAAATACTCCAGAAAATACTAAACCAATAACCGTATCAGAATATCTCCAAGGAATGACAACAAAATCTGCAGAAGAGTTTTTGCTTTTCGACACAGAACAGATGGCTAAGACAATGAAAGAGTGGCCAGAAGATCAGGAAAATAAAAAAGAGGCTTTAAAAAAAGTAATGGCGATGGCTGCTTTGGGACTTGAGGTTCGAGATTCACAAGGTCGAGAATCAAAAAATCTTAAGAATTTTTCGATAGCGACATATTTTAGTCACGGTCAGAGGATTAAAGTTGACGTTGAAGACACAAACAAAAATGATCTAATCAATTGTATCGCAGGAGGAGCAAACCAAATTAGCACCAAGGATTTTGCACCCACAAGCATTGTAAACGATGGCGGCAAAGTTATGCATAACCGCGCTGCAGGGACGCACGGAATTGAGATAAATAAAAAAGGAGTATCGAAAGAACTGAAAGGAAAAAAATATGGGGTTTTCAGTGGAATCTTAAAATTTAGCATGTTTCTGTTGCGACCAGTATCCTTTATTATAAGACCGGTAGTAAAACGCTTGGCACCGAAGTTTTATGAACGAGCTAGAATCGGACTCTCGACCCAACACTGGGGGATAAACATGGCAATCCAAAATCCGGTCAAGCAAGGAGAAATCAAAGCTGACGGTACTAATGGCCATATGTATCTCAATTTCACTGAAGGAAAAAATGCAGAAAAAAAACCAATGACTTCGTTTCTCGTTGGGATTGAGCCTTCTGCCCCTAATCAAAAAAGTGCGTCCGGCGCAGGTCACTCCAAAACTGGGGGTAAAAGCAATTTATCACCGGTTGGTTCTTTTGGTTGGTATGATAAAGCCAGTTCAAAAAATAAAAACTTTCTTAATCATATCAAAAACATGGCTGCGGCACAAAAAAATAATCCCAATCATCCTTCGGTTTCATCAGCAAATAATCTGACAGAAAAAGATCAAAAAACTTTGGATAAAATAAATCAAGGCAAAAAAGTATCAAAAGAAGAGTTACATAAACTTGCAACAGCCGTTGGCATTGAAATCAGAAAAATTGATGGTAAAGAGGTATTTTTATACCCAACAGCGAAAAAATTAGCTGATGCGGGGTTTAGTGTCCCTAAACCATATGGCGGCTTAACCGCAAAAATTTCTGCAAGTGATTTGCGGGGAATAAAAGATCAGTCAATGCCGGACGAAATAATATATTTCAAACCAGCAAAATCATTTGAAGATTTAATGAAGCAAGCTCCTATATTTGCAGATATAGAAAACAAACCCCTGCTCAAAAACAACCCCCACTTAGATTTAAAGCAGTGTTTGCAAATTTCTCTTGCTTATAGTATGGCAAATCTTGGTTCTAATCCTGAAATCAAAAAAATGCTTCAAGATTTAGAATCAACCAAATCAATTAGTAGCGAAATGCTTGCGCCATTAATCAAAGCTGCTTGTTTAGAAAATGTTGATCTAACTAAGGATTATGTCGACAATCAGCAAATGGTATCTAACAAACTAAGTGAAACAGAAAGAATGAGTCAAGGTGATTTGAGCACAGCCATGGGTAGTACTCAAGATAAAACCGAATCGGATTTGACTCAATCTTTTACAGACAAAGTTGAAATTCAACGTAGGAACTCAATAAGTAATAGCGTTTCTTCTATTGGGTAATAAGACTTTTGATTCGGGTAACTCAATTGGGATGATAATTATTTAGCAAAATGATTTGATATTATCAGTTTTGCATTTTAAAATCATGATTATTCACGATTCAGATTATAGTTCAGATTATAATCTGAATTTAATTATTTATTTTTATTAATTTAAGTCTATGTTCGGCACTGATGGTATTCGTGGTACAGTTAATTCATTTCCAATGACGGCAGAAATTGCCTTGCGTTTTGGAATGGCTGCTGGGATCTATCTTCGGACCCATCATATCCATGATTATCGCTATCGCGCCATCATCGCAAAAGACACAAGGCTTTCTGGCTATCTTCTAGAGCCTGCATTAACAGCCGGGTTAATCGCGGTTGGGGTTGATGTTACTTTGGTTGGTCCAATGCCAACCCCAGCAGTTCCGATTTTGATCAAGTCGCTTAGAGCTGATTTTGGAATCATGATAACAGCGTCGCACAATCCATATCACGACAACGGTTTTAAGCTATTTCGCCAAAACGGCCAAAAAATGTCGGAGCAATGTGAAGCGATTATCCAAGATATGATAACGCAAAATAACTTCAACGACTACCTTGCTTCTCCCGATCTTTTAGGACGAGCGATGAGGCTTGACGATGCTCAAGGTCGATATATCGAACATGTTAAGAGCATTTTACCTCGCAACCTTTCTTTATCGCATTTCAGAATTGTTTTAGATTGTGCCAATGGAGCGGCTTATAAAGTCGGGGCGGCAGTCTTTTGGGAATTGGGAGCCGAAGTAATTATAATTGGTAATGAGCCAAATGGTTTAAACATCAACGAAAATTTTGGTTCAATGCATCCAAATAATTTGGTGCAAAAAGTTCTCCAAACAAGGGCTGATCTTGGGATTGCGCTCGATGGTGATGCCGACAGGATCTTGCTTTGTGATGAAAATGGCAAGATAATCGACGGTGATCATTTGATTGCGGCGATTGCGATGTATCTAAAATCGAAAAACACAACTCAAAATTGCAGTAATGTCGCTCTCACTCATATCTCAAACGGTGCCCTTTTTGATTATTTTGCGTTCCATAATATCAAATGCTTTAAAACCAATGTTGGCGATCGTAATATTGCATCGGCAATGCGCGAACATGGTTGTATTATGGGCGGGGAGCGTTCGGGCCATATTATCATCAATAACTATTGCACCACCGGCGATGGGCTGATTGCAGCTCTTTGTGTTTTGTCTGCAATGATTGAAAACGGGCAAAAAGCCAGTGAATTATTCGCTCTTTTTGAGCTTTATCCGCAAATCAATCATAATATACCATATTTTAGCGATAATCCTTTAGAAAATCAAGAAATTACCGATAAATTAGCGCATATACAGCAATATTATGCCAATTATTCTCAAAATAGCACTAGAATCATTGTCCGCAAATCTGGGACCGAAAACCTAATTCGCGTCATGGTTGAAAGCAAAAGCAAAGAAGTCGCAAGTGAAGCATTTGAGCAAATCAAGGCAATTTTAGGTTGATTTAAAAAAACCGAATGCATTAAACGGCTAATATATATCCAATAAAAATAATATGTAAATATATATAGTAAATTAAGTTGGGTTTTTCTTATCAAATATTCTATTAAAATCTATAGGCAAACCCAATTTAATTTACTATATATGCTTAAATTAACATTTTCCAAACTAAAAACCTCTAGTCAAATTAATAAATCTCCACAGATCAGCTCAAATTGTTTTATAAAACAAATTAGTAAATCAAAACAGATTTAAACCTTTTTATAATAATGTTATAGCATATTATTACATTGCACTTACCTCCCAAATAATTTAATCGCATCCCGTGCCAATCTATCAGCTGCATCGTTATATTGACAGCCGCTATGTCCCTTGACCCAATGCCAGGCAACTCTGTGCTTAGCGACGATTTCGTCAAGCTGCACCCAAAGATCTACATTCTTTATTTTACCCCTGTTCCAACCATTTTTTTTCCAATCATGGATCCAAGTTGTGATTCCATTTTTGACATAGGTACTGTCCGTATAGATATTTACATAACTGGGTTTTTTCAAAGCATTCAAGCTTTGAATTGCCGCCATCAGCTCCATTCTATTATTGGTAGTTTTCTCAACGCCCCCAGATATTTCTCGTTTCTGATCCCGCCATAGTAGCACTGCGCCCCAACCTCCGGCACCGGGATTCCCGGAACAAGCCCCGTCGCAATATATGGTCACGGATTCAGGATTGATTGTAGCTTTAGAGTCAAAATTATCCATATATTTAAATAATCAGTAATAGAAAATGTCAGAAAGAAGAAATAAAAAATGTCATGTATGTAACTAAACAAAAAAAAATATTGTAAA
>CALKVD010000067.1 GCA_937996615.1 uncultured Rickettsiales bacterium
ATCTTAGACGAACATACAGCAGCGCTTTCTCTTAAAGCAGCTAGGACGATTATGGATTTAACTCACAAAATTATCAGAGAACAAAAACTGGCAGCTTTGATGATTACCCATAATCCCGTTGAGGCTGAACGAAGTGACCGAATATTGCATTTGGATAATGGTAAGTTGGATTAATAAGATTTGCGTAAATAAATTATTTTTATGAAAATGGGAAATAAAATATCTTTGCATACTTCATTAGTTGCTAAGAGTCAGATATGATAGAGGAGTTATTAATCAAAAATAAATTTAATATAAATATGAATCTAGAATCAAATCACCATCATGATACAGCGATCATCCTACCAGCGAGGCTTGGCTCAGTCAGATTACCACGTAAAGTTTTAGCTAAAATCGGCGACAAGACGATGCTTGAATGGACGGCGCTGAATGCTGCAAAGGTTCCGAATTGTGATATGTATATTGCTTGTGACGGCAATGAACTTGCTGAGCAGGTGCAATCCTGGGGATATAATAGTCTGATCACTGATCCTGATCTTGGTTCCGGAACCGACAGGGTCCACGCTGCAATGTGCTATCTTAGTGAAGTAGAAAATAAAAAATATAAGTATATCGTTAATGTTCAATGCGATATGCCGTTTGTTAAACCAGAAACGATTGAAGCTGTTGTTTTGGGGCTAAAAGCAAGATCTGAAAGTGTTGATATTATCACTCCAATAGCTCGACTAACCGACGAAAACGAATTTAATAATCCAAATATTGTTAAAGTAGTAGTGTCGTCAAACAAAACCAGAGGTTTATATTTCACTAGAGCTGCTGCTCCACATAACGCCATAAAAAACAAAATATCCTATAAACACATTGGAATATATGGATTTTGTGCTGAAAGTTTAAATAAATTTGTTTTATTGCCACAAAGTAGCCTTGAAATTGCGGAAAGATTGGAACAATTGCGAGCGTTAGACAATGGGATGAAGATCGGGGTTGAGATTGTTCTGGACTATGCTTTGTCGGTCGATACCGAAGAGGATTTGATTTGTGCGAGAAATATTTTGACCAATAAATAGTAAGATATGGGTGATATGGCAAAGAATAATGATTCTGAAAATAGCC
>CALKVD010000068.1 GCA_937996615.1 uncultured Rickettsiales bacterium
AGCAACAGCAGCAGCACTGATAAACACATCAGCATCAGCACAATATTGCAGTGATGCGTTTAGCATTTCATCAGCAGATTTGATTTGGCAAAAAGAACAATTTTGCGGCAATGGCAGATGAGTTTTGCGCCCAATCAAAGTTACGATTGCTCCCATATAAGCTGCTATTTCTGCTAGAGCATACCCCATTCTCCCACTCCCATAGCAGCTTAAAAAGCGGACAGGGTCTATCTGTTCAATTGTAGAGCTAGCGGTTATTACTATTTTTTTATCTAGCAACAATTTGGGCAAATGACAATTTTGGATATAATTAATAATTGCGCTGGGGCTTGGGATTCTTCCAAAGCCATATGCACCACAAGCTTGTTTTCCTATATCAGGAACAATTATCTCAAAGTTACGATTACGTAATTTCATTATATTTTCTTGCGTGATAGGATTTTCCCACATTGCAGTATTCATCGCTGGGGCTAGAAATATCTTGGGATTAGATAGTTCAGCTTTTGCTATCTTGCTATCTGGTTCGTTGATATTTTGCTTAATTTGGTGATCATAAGCAAGGCATAGACTGGTCAACAAACAATCAGCAAAGCCACCTGCGAGCGCCGCAATAATTTGGGCTGATGCCGGCGCTATCAAGATTAAATCTGCATTATATGCGAGTTTAATATGTATAATCTGGTCAGCATCATTAAGATCATCATCCCAACAAAATACCCTACCAGGAAACAAAGTGCGGAGGGTTAATAGGGGCACAAATAATGGTGCAGATTTAGATAAAACAATGTCTATTTCATAACCAAGTTTGAGCAACATCTGCGCGATAGTGATGCTTTTATAAGCAGCGATACTACCTGTGATGCCAAGGACTATGCGTTTTGATTTATTGATATTATTATGCAAAAACACAATTCTACCTCAAATAATAAGTTAATCTAATATTAAATCAGACCTGATTTTTCGGGCATTGTGGATTGGTACTCTCGTCATATTTTCCATAATCATAGCCAGGATTTAAACCTAATTTACGGTAGTAATCCTTAAAATTAAAATTATTTCCGATTAAGAATTCATATTTCTCCATCGGGGATTCGTAATGTGGTCTTCTTAGGGTTAAAATCATCGTTGTGGGATTAAAAATCGCTTGATATATGGTTGAATTTGAAGTTGCACCACCATTTTCAATTTTTCTACTGATTAGCTCCATCACATCATTATCTGTATAATTTGTTTTAGAGGCTTTAAACAAATTATTATATCTAGTGACTCCTAGCCATGATTTTTCATCTGTAGCAGGAAATCCATTTTTTAGTGGAGTATCTAACCACATTGCATTTTGGAAAAAATTAGTAGAAACAAAGTTTTGATCCAAATCGGTTTTATGATTAGTTCGCATTCCATAGTTTGATGAAAACTCATAAGATTTGACTGAATCCTTATCGGCGGCATTAACTATAAGCGAATAGTCAGAAGAATATTTCGATATATTTGCATCAAATTCTCCAATATTTTTGCTATTTTGCATAATTTGCATTAAATTTGCTAATAAAGAGGTATTTTCTTTATTAAAACTGCCACCAGAACTAGAGCCATTGTTAAAAGATGCAAAGATTCCCTCTGCATTAATGCAGGTAGCGCAATAAATTTGTCCTGGCAACCCTAGCAAAGTTACTGGAATCTTACCATTCTCACATATTGTTGTAACAACAAGATGAGCTGCTATCTCTACATATGGCTCATAATGGAAATCGTAGTTACGTCCAATGATATTATTCCCACCGTTTTTAGTAACAAAAATTGAACACCCAGAGGCAGAATCTTGGGAATTGCGTACTAAAGAATGTAAAGTTTCCATTCCGTTCAAAATTTTTATATCGTTCAGAGATAGGCCACTACCTTTTGCCATATTTTCGAACATAGAATGGTAATCTGGGTCATACTTTGAGTATAAAATGTCTGCTCTTTCAACTAAAGCTTTATAGCTGATTTTATGATCGTCTATGAAATATTTTTTGATGCTATCTAGTGCATATTTCATTTCGCAATTAAAAACCTTGCCATAGTTCAAACCAATCTCTGCTTTGGTTCCATAAAAAGTCTCTGTCTTAATACTTGTGGTATACTTTTCATAATATTCCCGATCTTTATAGACGCTGATGTCGTTTAAACATATTAGGCTGCTAATATTTTTTTGACATTCAGGAACGCTGCGTTCAACATTATTATAAGAGACAGATTGTTTTTCTGTTTTTGTATTTAAGTTATTGTTGATTTGGTCTTTGTTAGTGTTATCAAGATTATAATCTTGATAATTGTTATGTGTTGTTTGAATTTTCATAAGAGAAACTACAGATATGTTAATTGATTATTGTTTTGGAACGTTATAATATATTGATATTATATATTTTAATGTATATATAATATACAAAGGTTTGGGAAGTACTTTAAATAAAAAAATCAAAAGCTTGATTATTAATCTAATCGGATAAAAAGGTGAGAGACAAGATCTAGTTGTTTGATGGTCATTATTCAACAAAAAAGCTAAGTATGCTGTTTTATAATGATGATTAATTAATTAAATCTTATGAAAAAGATAGAGATTGTTCCATATAATAAAAAATGGCCCCAAATTTATGCAAAAGAAGCTAAGTTAATTGAAAATGCCTTGGATATTAATTTTGTGACAGTGCATCACATCGGTTCAACTTCAGTTCCAGGTCTTGCAGCTAAGCCTAAAATTGATATCATTGCCGTAGTCAAAAATGGCGATCTCTCTATTTCGCAGCTTGAAAATAATTGCTTTACCTATAAAGGAGAATGGAATATTCCATTTAAATTTGGCTTCACTAAACGTACACCAAATAAAATCAATCTCCACGTTTTAGAAGAAAATCATCCAGAAATAGAACTAAATATTTTATTTAGAGATTATCTGTGTGCCAATCTAGAAGATCGGAATAAATATGAAAAAATTAAACAAGAACTGCTTCTGGACAAAGCTTCGTTTGAAAAACAAAACGATAGTATGTTTTTAGGCTATACTTTGGGAAAAGATAAATTTATTAGGCATATTTTGCAAACAATTGGATATAGCCAACTCCGGTTTTTATTTGTGACCCATATAATTGAATGGACGGAATACCATCGAATTAAAAAAGAAGTAATCTTTGATCCATTTGGGGTTCAATATGATCCCCAACATCATTGTATTTCTTCAAATAGTTCTTATCATTTTATATTATGCAAAGGAACCCAAGTTGTGACGGTGGCACATATTCAACTTTTAAATGAAGACAATGCAGTTCTAAGTTTCTTGGCAACGGATTCGAAATTTCAGCGTCAAGGTTATGGAAAAAAGATGATGTTCTTGCTTGAAAAATGGCTAAAAAAGCAAAAAATTAAAGTTTTTATCGTTAAGAGTGGTATTGGGCTCGAGGCTTTTTATAGAAAATTAGGATTTATCAAATTTTTTCTTGATGAAAGCGCTGAATATTATTTAAATCAAGAAAAAACTGTAAATCTTGCTAAGATTATTTGATTAGACATATTGTTTTCTTGTGCGATTTAGCTTGGCCGATATATAGTATAGTAAGGTGAGTTTCTGGATAAACATTAGCAAAATTATCTTAATTAGCTAGAAATTAATTTGTTTAATTGTAAATTTTGGCGAGATATAAGTTATCGCTTTATAAATAGAATAATATGGTACACATCAATATCATTATTCTAGTATCTTGTTTTATTTTCTAATCTCTCAATCTAAATTTATTTGACTATAGTTAGATTAAATTAGGATATATAGCTGGATTAGTATGAAATTGATATGTTGTGTCGTATATTTGGCTAAGATTTACTAGCATATAACAGTTTTTGCCATATCTTTTTATACGGGATTTGCTATATAGTAAATTAAATTGGGGTTTGCCTATAGAATTAATAATCTCTAAAATTTAAGCTAGGACTGTTGCAAGACGGAAAGTTACTGGAGGTGCTGAGGGATGCTCCTTTCGCCAAAACTGCTAGTGTACTCTCAGATACGTTGATATTAGAAGCCAACATTATCTAAAAATTTTCATCTCGTAACAGTCCTAAACTGTATAATTAAAAAATATTAATATAGTAACACCTAGATTTTAATAGAATATTTGATATGCATGCCTCAACTTAGTTTACTATAGTTGTTATATTACGGTAATGAATGATTAGAATGTTATTTGAGAGATTAAAGTGTATTTAAATCTATTTTTAGCTAAATGATTCTAAAAATGAGCTAATAAATTCTAAATAGATAATATATTGTAATAATTAGCTAATATTATGCTGAATTAAATCTTGGGGTCTGTTGTCTCTTAATAATATATATTTTAGAATTAATTGAGCTGAATACTTTTGAATTGCTGGGGTAAAAAGATTCTTTGGAACTATTAAGTAAAAAAAGCAGATGATGTTTTTTCGTCACCTGCTTTTTCTATATCACGATTGGGTTATTAAGCTATTTCTGCTTTTTTCTTTTCGAACTCATTAGATAGAGCAAAGATAGCGAAGAACCAAATCACCATTATGACCAAGAAAATACCAAACATCAAAGGAGAAAGGCTTAATAGATCAGATCCAACGAGCACAGCTAGCAAAGTCTGCTGTACAAAAGCTCCACTAGATTTACCCATTCTTCCACCGATAACATCAGCTGCTGCTTTACCTTTAGACTTTAGTTCATCGTCTAGAGGAATATAGCTCATTTCTTTAGTAGCATCAAAGAAAGAATATTTCACTCCTTTGCTCAAGACATTTTGGGTTGCTCCGGCAAAAGCAGCGACAGCGATTGAGCTATAGCCTAGCGCCACAATCCATGGTTGTAACTCTATTCTGAATACCATGAAGGAGAAAAACACCACGCCAGTTATAAGTATTGCGATCGGTGTTAGCAAAGCAGCGGTACGCCAACTAATCATTTTGAGTACCACAGCTCCGGTTAGCATAAAGAACGCCGTACATATACTTGTCCATTCTTGGACAACCCCCATATAGAGGCCATAGGTATTAGAATCAGTAAATTGCATTTGCATTGATTTTTTCCACACGCCTTCAACGAGGTTTATCGAAGTACCATAGCATAATATTAGAGCGGTGATTAATCCAATATACTTTGAAGACATTATATATTTTAAACTTTCGACAAAGCCAAGTTTAATTTTCTTTTTACCGCTACTACTTTTGGTGACGTTGATTGTCTCATCGCCAAGAATCATGCATAGGTGCCATAAGCAATAAGAAGTAGCAATTCCAGCAAAGACTACTGAAATAGTTATATAGTTAAGAGTTTTGGTCCAATTGCCAGATTCAAGGTTCATCTCTGAGAACATCTGTCCCAATATACCAGCCATATATAGACCGGCTTGAGCTAGAAAACCGAACAATGGATAGAATCTTTTTGCTTCTTCGACAGTATTAACTTGGTTAGCAAGTTGCCAGAAGAGAAGGGCCAACATTACACTACCCCAAAGTTCAGAAAATATAAAGAAAAGAGAAAATGACCATTCACCAAGCATCCCAAAGAAATGTCTTAAGTATGGCATCGATTCGATTGCGCCGCTCATATCAAAATGTACTGCTTTAGCATTTGGGTAGAGGAATAGAGCGAAGATAGCAAAGAAGGAAATGAAAAATCCGTTTATTATGTGGAATAGTTGTATTCTGGTAAAAACATCAGCTAATTTTGTATATATTAGCATGAAAATTACTGCAAACGGCAAAACACCAAATAGTTTCATAGCACTAATAGCTTCTGCACCCATCTGAGTAACGACCAAAGCGTCTTTTGAATTTCGTAGTATACTATAAACATAAACAATCAACATCATCATAGATGCGATTAATATGAATTTAGGAAACTCTTCCTTTTTTATTGGGAAATATTGTTTGATTTTAGATATAATGTCCATGACAAAATTAAAAATTGATTGTTTGTTTTATACTGCTTTTTAGTTGTTACAAAAAGTTTGTAATAGGTTATTATTGCAATATACAATAACCACTCACTTATATCTAAAAGCTACTGAAAAAGCAATAGAAATTTTTTATAATTTGCAAAAAGATTTTAACTCCAGATTTAAAAATACAACAACTTGTTCATATATACTTCTGATTCTTGGTCGATTTTTATGTAAATTGATCTTATTAATAAAAATTAAATTAAAGCAAAACCATAGCTTAAACCTAGACCCAAAAATTTTTGAATCGCTATTAGTCAAAAATTTAGTATTATCGTCAAAGGGTTGATGAAAATTTAATCTTAGATTATATATTTTTCAATAAGTTATCGATTTTTCTTAGATCATACACTTGAATTATTTTAGATCATCAATATATTAAATAACTGAAGTTAACAATTTAAGCCATGCCAAAATCTTAGCTATGATAAAATCTAAAATAATACCAAAACCAAAAATGCATTCTTTATTATTGTATAAGCTGTTTTGCATCTCGTCAGCCATATTACTAATGACAGCTTGTACTACGACCGGAAGACAAAATGCACCGATTGAACGCAAGGAAAACACTTACTACAAATATCAAGGTCCGGTTACGATCCAATCCTTCAACGAGAACCAAACCCATAGCTCAGAAAATAATGGAGGTGAGGCAAATGATTATCAAAAAGAATCAGTTGCGGCATCAAATCAAAATCAATTGAGTGATAGATCAACAAACAATTATGACGATATACCTCCAGCACAACCAACAGAGCAAGGACCTATCAGCGAGCCACACACCCTTGAAAGACAGTTAGAGGAAAAGGAGATGCAGGATAGCAGAGCTCAGGGTGGCCAGATATACTATGATCAGCAAGATTTAAATCAAAATAACAAAAGTGAATTACTAGAAACAGAACAGGCAAAACATGACCATCAAAGTAATATACAAAATCTGAACCAAAACGATTCGGTGCAAGAAACTGAAAATTTACAGTATAAAAGCTATGCTATAGCATCTCCTCTCGGTTTAAATGAATTTGCTTGGCCGATAAACGGGAAAGTGATCCGCCATATGTCAGAACAACCAGAAGAATTTAAGGAGGGTATTAGTATAGCGGCGCCAGAAGGTACAACCGTACGTTGTGCTTCTGATGGCGAGGTTATCTATGCTGGTAATAATCAAGATAAATTCGGAAATCTCGTGATTGTAAAACATCCTAAAGGATATCTAACAGCATATGCTCACAATAGTGAAATGATTGTCAAAAAAGGAGATAAGATAAAACGAGGTCAGCCAATTGCTAAAGTAGGAATAACCGGTGATTTAGGCAAAGGAGCTAATGCGCAAAAACCTCAACTCTATTTTTCTATACGTAAAGATAGGATTGTTGTAGATCCAGAAAAACGGCTCTCAAAATAAATTTTGAATTTTTGAACTATCAATATTATCTAATTAAATTACAACTTCTTCCATATTTGATTATGCTACAAGGAATAAATAATGCGATTAATTTACCCAAACATTTTAGTCTTTCTAGATATGAGTGTAGTTCAGAGTCGAAACGCTTTGCATGGCTGAAACTAGCAAGAACAAATCGGATTAGCCCATATGGCTTTAAAACTTTATTAGAAATATTTAACGACCCAGAAATAGCTTTGGATAATTTAAAATCTTTAGCATATAAAGGTGGGGGTAAAAATTTTGTTCATTGTACTAATAAAGCTATAGAATCTGAGCTAGAATATAATAATAAATCAGGAACTAAATTATTATTTAGTTGTGACTCTCAATATCCTGAATTGTTAAAATATATACCAGATCCGCCACCAGTTTTGGCAATTAAAGGTAGGCTCGATCTTTTAAATAAAAATCATGTCGCAATTGTAGGTGCTAGAAATGCTTCAATTAACGGTTGTAGGATGGCTGCTGATTTTGCATCTAATATTGGTAATGCAAAATTTTGTGTTGTTTCAGGCTTAGCTAAAGGTATCGATGCTGCAGTTCATAATGCAAGTATTCAATATGGTACTATAGGTGTTGTTGCTGGTGGTGTTGACTATATATATCCAAAAGAAAGTTCAAAATTGTTTGAAGCTTTATATGAAGTTGGAGCTGTGATCAGTGAGCATCGACTTGGCACTGTTCCGATAGCAACTAATTTTCCTCAGCGTAATCGAATCATCTCTGGCTTGTCTCTAGGTGTTTTAGTTGTCGAAGCTACAAAAAAGTCAGGAACATTAACTACGGCAGCTTTTGCAGCAGAACAAGGTAGAGAAGTTTTTGCGATTCCAGGTTCGCCAATTGATCCGCGTTATCAAGGAACAAATAGCTTAATCAAACAAGGTGCAATATTAGTTGAAACACCGAATGATGTGATTGAAGAGGTTAATATGCTCTTGCAGAGTAGAGCTGTTAGAAGTTATAATAAGCTTAGTGATGATAAAAAACAATATTTTGACCATCCCAAAAATATATTACAATTTCCCTCAGATGATGAATTGCAAGAAGCACGTCAGGAAATTATTGATAGACTTTCTTATGCCCCAATAAATCTTGAGACGCTCATGGATGAAATAGAAATACCATCCAGAATTGTTGGTATTATTATTTTGGAATTAGAGCTGGCTGGTAAGTTAGAAAGAGGAGTTGGAAATACAGTAAACTTAGTTTATAATCTAGAATGAAAGTAAGTAAAGTAGATTAAATAATTGGAGTTTTGAAATAACTCTAATTTTCTATTTTAAGTTTAATTCAATATAATATTTTATCAAAGCTTTATCAAAGAAATTATGCTCCAACTAAAACAGTTTGGAAAGAACTTTAGTTAACGCGAATCCGGCTCTAAGTTTGCTGAGTATCAACTGGGTTGAAAAAGGTCATTATGCGGATCTAGTTCAATAATAATACTTTTAAAGCTCAGAAAACAAAATGAAAACTTAATTTTTTATCGGGGCAGAGTTTTTTCTACATTAACAAAAGTTTTATGGTAAAAATTATATGAGTGATGGTTCTCTTCAGACATCTTTTTTAACCATTTTCCAGTTGATTGAGAGCCCTCAATTATTCTTCTTGCTGTAGCAAATCCTGCTTCTAATTCTCGTTCTTTGGTTTCTTTAGCTTCTTTATCAACATAGCTACCAGCTTCATGTGCTATTAGCCCAGATATAGAAACTAAGATCAAGTGAGTTGCCATACCGATTGGTGAGGCAGCTAGTGGAATATG
>CALKVD010000069.1 GCA_937996615.1 uncultured Rickettsiales bacterium
GAAAAATTGGTCAAAGACCATCATTTAAAAAAGCCTATGTATATTTTAAACCAGGCACCAGTATTGATTTGATGTCTTAATTTATTAGTAGTTTTAGTTATTGGTATAATCATATGTCGTTGAAATTTTTAAAACCCGTTACTCCTTCGATGCGTGGAGCAGTTTTGCTTGAAAGATCATCATTGTGGAAAGGAAAACCTTATAAATCCCTTGTTTCAGGGAAAAAATTAGGTGATGGTCGTAATAACTTTGGTCGCATAACTGCTTGGAAAAAGGGTGGGGGACATAAGGTTAAATATAGAACAATTGATTTTTGTCGTCGTAAGTCAGGTCTTGCTGATGTTTTAAGAATTGAATACGATCCTTGCCGCACAGCTTTTATTGCGTTGATTCGCTATGCTAATGGTGAACATTCCTATATTCTCGCTCCACAAAAATTAGCTGAGGGTGACAAAGTTTCATCTGGCCTTGGTAGTGAAATTGCTCCAGGAAACGCAATGCCATTAAAGCAAATGCCAGTTGGTACAATGGTTCATAATATTGAGCTAAAAGTTGGTAAAGGCGGTCAGATAGCTAGAGCTGCTGGATGCTATGCTCAAATTGTTGGGCGTGATGAAGAATATATTCTCCTGCGCTTGCGCTCGGGTGAAACAAGAAAAGTCCATGGTTTATGCTATGCAACTATAGGTGTATTATCAAATCCTGATAATCAAAATATATCGTTTGGCAAGGCCGGTCGGCGCAGATGGCTCGGAATTAGACCGACTGTTCGTGGTGTTGCGATGAACCCAGTTGATCACCCACATGGTGGTGGTGAGGGTAAAACATCGGGCGGTAGACATCCAGTAACTCCTTGGGGTAAGTCAACTAAAGGTAAGAAAACCAGAAGTAATCCTAGAACTGATCGCTGGATTTTAACTTCAAGACATAGTAAGAAAAAATAGATTTTTAGCGTTTTTATGATATATTGCCTAATATTACAAATTGTACAGTTAATATAAAGATATAAATAAAAATGATAAGAACCTAATAGTAAGTGAAGAAATTTAAATAAGTTAAACGAATAATTAAAAATAAAGCAATAATAATTAACTATAGTTAAGGAATAATATAAATGACAGTTAGTAATTCAAGACAATCTTCAAAAGCTTCAGTAGAGAGAAAAAGCAGGCGGTTACCGTTTGTTGATGCTAATTTACTCCAAAAAGTTATTCAATCGATAAATTCTGGGAAATTAGGTGTCCGCATCAAAACATATTCAAGAAATTGTACAATTGTTCCAGAATTTGTTGGCTTAACTTTTGAAGTTCATAATGGGCGCAAATTTATTCCTGTTTTGGTTAACGAAATGATGGTGGGTAAAAAACTGGGTGAATTTTCACCAACTAGATTTTTTAACGGCCATGGTTCGAACCGTAAAGGAGAAAAATAATTAATAAATGGTTTTTATAAAAAATAGCTGAAAATAATATAAGATTTTACAAAGAGTCAATATGTCTATATCAAAGTTTGCGTCAAAAGGTCTGTTAGAAAAGAGGGGGTATAATCCAGTAGCATCAGCTTATGCCACAAGCCCTAATTTGAAAGGTAGCGTTTATAAAGCATCACAATTAGCTGGTCTTATTCGTAAGAGTCGTGTTCAAGATGCGATGCTGCAGTTACAATTTAACAGAAAATCTCTCAGTCGTCATTTTATACAAACGTTAAATTCTGCAATAGCTAATGCTGAGAACAATGCTGGTTTGGATATTGACAATCTATATATTTCTGAAATCTTAGTAAGATCGGAAGAGCACACGTCTGAACTCCAGTCACTTAGG
>CALKVD010000070.1 GCA_937996615.1 uncultured Rickettsiales bacterium
GCAAGTTTGAATCTATAAATTTTATTATAAAATTGCAAGCTGCAAATTCATTAATGAATCATCAATAATTCTCAGGTCTAAATTCAGATCTAAATTCAACGCAATAATTTTTAGAGCGATTCCAAACTCAACCTGAAGTTGAAAAAACATTCTCAGAAAAAACATTCTCAGTTGTAAAAGGATTCATTAAATAGTTTATTAAATGCCAACTATCGTTATAGTAGACACAAATTGCTTTTGCTTCAACTGACCAAACCATCATCCCATCTTTTGGCTTAATATAGACCCAATGATCAACGTATAAAGCAATTTGGTTGCCATATCCAGCCGGCCATTTTGGCAAAATCTTCACCTCCCCATCATCTTCTAGATCTAAATCATTGATACATTGAAACATCTCCCGGCCATCATCTTTTTTTTCACAATGTGGGATGTCTTCAGGAGGAGATTGATCTGATTCAGCTTCTTTTTGGCCAGAATCGTTGGGTGTCGCTAGAACGGGTATAATATATTTATCACCAAATGCAGGATTTTCAGGTATTTCTTCCTGGGTTGAGGAGAGAATTCCACCGCTGATGCCCCAGGCTTCAAGTAGCTTGATGTTTTCATTGATTATAACTTCTTTATTAAGCTGATATGGTGTTAACATAGTCGAGCTAAAAGAATTTTGTACTGATATTTTTTTTGTCATTTTAAGTTTTGTATTTTTATGGTTATTATTTTTCTAAAATAACGAAAAGATATTATTTAATATGGCAAAATCAAAATTATGCAGCTACAGCAATTAAGGGAATAATTAAATGATCCCAAACTGAAGGTAATTTGAAAAGAACGCCACAAGAACTAACCTTTTCTGCAAACTAATATATATAATAGATTTTGACTCTGGGAGTACCTAAAATAAAAAAAATTAAAAAATATAAAAAAAATTTTAGGTGATTGTATATTGGCTACAATTTTTGTGTTACAAACCAGAAAACAATATTATGGATATAATCAACTTGTGGCTGCATAATAAGGTTTTGCTAGCAGAACAGCTGGCATTCAACCTGTGGTTGCAATTTTTATTTTTGATTTTTGCAAGTTTCAAAAAATACCAATCTCCTGAAGGAATTTTTAAAATGGCGTGCCCGGAGGGATTCGAACCCCCGACCTAGTGCTTAGAAGGCACTTGCTCTATCCTGCTGAGCTACGGGCACATTGAAAAACCAGAGTTCTATATATAAAACTCTGCAGACCAGTTATAATTGGCAGGAGCGAGAGGAATCGAACCCCCAACCCCCGGTTTTGGAGACCGGTGCTCTACCGATTGAGCTACACTCCTATAACTTAAGCTATTGATTCTTGCGGTTAAGCACAGAAACTAAAGGCAGCAAATTTTGGTTATAATTAAAAAGCTGCTTGCTTGGTTCAAGCTTACTTATACAGTATCTTAATCATTTTGGCAACTACCAACCTTGTAGAATCATTTAAAATTTCTATTATTTTGATCTCTGTTTTTAATTGTGATTTGGACATTGTTGCCATCATCTTTGATTGAAATCCACCAAGCCTCAACCCAAGTCTAGATAAGCAAAATAATTCGCCCAAACCTTAAAGACTTAGTCTAAAAAAAATTGTTTCATAGCTATATTTAGCTGATAAGCTTACAAATCAAACTACTAGCTTCAATTTCTACTATTTAGTCCCAATCCTATCATTATTCATCCCTTGGATTTGCGTTGTTTCTTCCATTATTAGCTTCCTGGTCCTGATTAGCTCGAGGGTTAGCTCCATCTTGGCGGTCACCACGGTCCCGATTAGCTTCGCCACCCTGATTGGCTTGCGCTTGGTCGTTTCTTACTGGATCTGGGTTAGGATTTTGGTTTCTGTCGCTATAGCCACTATCTCTTAATGCGGCATCAATTTTTTTATCAACTTCTTTTTGATATTTTTGTTCCTCAGCGTCAATTCCTTTACCAAATAATCCTTTAACACCACCTCCAACAGTTGAAATTGCTTTTTGGGCATAAGGCATAGCAGCTTTTTGCATTAAACCACCAGTCATTTCTCCTAGATTAACTAGATCAGCAGGATCAGCAGCACTTTGGCCGCCAAAAGCCTGTACCCCTATTACCCGATTCAGTATTTTAGTTCCAAGTTGGATCAATCCCTTAGCACAACTAGTTAAAGCTAATAAACCTAGAATCGCAGCTAAACCGCCAATAGGAGCAGAAAAAGTTGACATTTCAGCTTGCGGCGGCATGAAGATTGGGGTGATGATCTGATATCCTGGAATTACACATGAACCGAAAACTTTCAAAATACAAATTGGGCAGATCGAAAAGAAAGTTATAATATTGACCAGGGTAATGATCAATAAATTCAACAACGAATAGGTAGCAAAAATTACCATTGGAAACAAACCATAGACGATCAGATACTTAACCGCCACATCAAAATATCTTTTGGTGACAGAGAATAGTATTAGCGGAGATATCACCGGTATCATAATGATTAAAACTGCAACACCGATGATGCTATAGATGTAGGTGAAAAGCAATGGGATCATAACCATCCAAACTTGAACCGCAGCAAAAATCAAGCCTATTGCCATAACGAAACCTATTATGCCAGTGGTCATTAATGCCCAAATTCGTTTCAAAGTGAAGGGACTCAAAAAAACATTCAAAGGGCCAGAAATGCTATCAAAAATATCCAAGGCAGAACCAGCACTTTGGATTGACATTTTACCAGAGGGATCGAAGACCATAACTGGAGACGCAATCGTTGCAAGATCTAAGGCACCACAAACAAACATTTGGACCATGTTTTTACCAAATAACTCCCAGCTACCAATTCCCAGCATCGCAATGACGAAAGCCATTTTTAATGTACGGTTGACAAATTCTTGCTGATTCATTTTTGCAATCCCAGTCATAAATGCAAATCCTGAAAAAACTAAGAAAAGCAAAGTCAAAACTATTGCATATGTCTTAGTAGGTTCTATGACTGCTTCGTAAACAGAACGAACCACTCCACCCTGGGCAATATTAGACCGAGTGCTACACATATTTTTGCCAAATAGAACGTCCTGCACCATTTCGACAATACTACGAGTTATACTACTTTTGACACCAACAGATGTAATTTTTAGATCATAAGTTCCACTGGTTGGTGGCACTTCTTCCAAACAGCCAGCGTTTTTTAGTTTATTAGGATCTATTCTAGCATAAACATTATATTGCACACCATTCTCTGCTTCTGGAATTCGCGCTTTAATGTCATAGGTATATTTTTTGCCGCTAGTTAGGATGTCAGAAAGCGAAACCCAAGCAGTATCCGGTATTTTATCCAATGCATCTTTGACGATTGCAATTTGAACCCCGTCACCATTTTTAATTGGCGAACCTTTCCAAACTATTACAACTTGATGCCCCCCTAAGAGATCAGCCCCATTTCGGTCGGAATTAACGTTATGCTTAATTGCTAAAGGAATTCTAGAACTTAGACCAGACAAAGTACCTTGGTAGGTATATTTTGCGAGGCTTGGATTTTGAATTGCTCTACATGATAGAGGTTGGGTGACTTTTTCAGGATCTAGGTTTGAGTTTTTTGCTTGATCAAAAAACTCAGTCACGCTACTAATTTGACCTTTTAAGCCATACCAATCTGGCAAATTATTTTTCGCGCTAACGTTTTTACAAATCTGAGTATTATTTGGATCACTAGTATCAGGGTTATTATTAATAGCAAAACGACCATTATATTCCCCAACCAGGGGTTGTAGATTTTCGACTTGAATTGTGCTGATTTCACGCAACACTTTAGAGTAGTCAATCATGCCACGATTGTCGGCAATGAATTTATCCATTTGCGTTGCAACATTATCCTTGTCAGCAGATGGACTGCCGGACAAACCATAAATAGTTGCAAGTTTTGCTGTTTTATAATCAACAAATACTGGGTTGGTGTTGGTAGAAGATTTAGATGGATCTTGATTATCACTACTTTTGTCAAAAGCTGCAATCATGTTCGCAACATAACCAATTGCAGCTTCAGATGCTAGTAGTTTTGAAGGATCTGGGCAATGAGTTGATAGCGATCTATCGCCCCACATTTCTATCCAGCTTTTTACTGTGCCCCACTTCGCCATTTTTTTATATTGATCAGCTTCATTATAGAAGTTAGCATATTCTTGGCCGCCAATATTTTTACAATACTGATATACGCCGCTAATACCAGGTCCACCATTCTCTACGCCATATTTGAGTATTTGCAAAACATCTTTAGGAGCAAAAGGAGCATTAACATTAATGCCGCCAGTTTTCGTGCTAATAATTGCGTCACGAGCTCTATTTATATCAGTGACTAAAGTACTTTTGAGGGTTCCATACTGCTCAACATTAGGCCACATAGCATCAACCGCAGCTTGAATTGTAGGATAAATTCCGCTAGGTAAATCAGGATTGGGATTCATTATTTTGTTAGCATCAGCAATAATATTACCCCCCCAGCTGATAGTGATTTCATCTCCATTTGCTATATTGATTCCTGTATCAGCATATCTTGAATTATATACATGCCAATTAGTGTAACAATTGGGTTCCATATTGCGAGCAGCAACAAGAGCTGGAGTTGACTGCGAGGAGTTAACATAAGCCTGGAAGCTATTGGGCGATTGGCCACTGGAACTATTATTTGTCATTTTTTGCCAGAATTGCTCCAACCCACATTTACCATCAAGCTTACAAGAAATTAAAAAATCCTTGGTACTCATTCCACTCCAAGTCGTAGCTGGAATATTGGCAAAACAAGAATGCATCATTCGGGGATTACTTTTAAAATCACTAACACTATTACACTGTTTTTCATCGCTATTAGGACACCAAACAAATGGAGGTGAGCTACTTCTGGTGTTACTTAATCTTTCTTTAATGTAGTTAGGTTGCAACACATAACTAAAATAATTTTTTTCATTCTGATCGCTACTTGCAATCACGATACTAGAATTACCACCCTCGGTAACCTCAGGGTTCATTCCAAAAACATTTGGGTATGTTGGTGTCAGGGTAACAGTTTTTTGCCCACACCTATAGATAGTATTTTTATTAGGTGATTTTTTCGAAGTATCTAGTTCGATGCTAAAATTTGCTTCCCTTGTTTTTTCATCTCTCTTGACTCCAGCAATCAAAACCGACACAGAAGGATCATCAGCACAAATTGCACCATCAGAATTGACGCATGAACTAGGTTTTTTAGTATAAGCAGAAACCGAAGAAGTTGTATTTTGGTAACCGGTAACATATAACATAGTATCAGTTGGATTGCCAGCTGGATCTTTCATTGGTTGCTGGTCATAGGCTAGATTATTAGCGACGAAATTATTTTGGGTTGTGAGACAAGATTCGATACAAGCATCAATTCCAGACTGATTCATTTCATCATTATTTTGATTGTTAGTGTCAGCATCCTTTGGAATCAAGCTAAAAGCGCTCGTACATTTAGTTTTACAATAATTATATTTCTCAATATCTGTAAAAGTAATCGAACTCTGCATCTGTCCAGTTTCGCTACCATTGGTAGAACTGTCACCACCTTCTTTAGCACCAGCTATTATACAACTCGAAAGAAAGTCTGCCTGTTGCGCAAATACAACAGGGGCAATAAAAAATGAACTAATCAGAACTAAGCTAAATATAAATAGCTTTCGCTGCCAAGAAGAAATAGATTGCAAAAATTTGAGATGCGGCAAAAAAGTCATACTAATGTATTTTAGCTCAGTTACTTTAATTCGGTTTAGAAAACTACGCAGCAGTTAAATTATATAAATTTTATATTATAGATACTCCCCAACCTGATAATCAAGCTATATAATAAGATTCGATAATATACCTAATCTATCACTAATCTGACTAATAAGGAAGTATGCATTTTTGCAATTTGCAATTTAATCAATATATGAATAATATTATCATAATCCAAAATAGTATCAAACCAAATTAAAATTATATAATACATAGAACAAAATGAATCAGAATAATATAGTCAAAAATATCTTAGAAAATTATTGCTCCGACAACCCGGGAACAAAAACTAATATAGCAAGAATTCTTAATTCTGGGGTTTTAAAAGGAACCGGTAAAATGGTGATTCTTCCAGTAGACCAGGGATTTGAACATGGACCAAACGCAAGCTTTTCCCTAAATCCGGCGGCCTATGATCCAGAGTATCACATTCAACTAGCAGTTGAAGCTGGACTGAACGGATATGCCGCGCCGCTTGGAATGCTGGAAGCTGTTGCGGGAAAATATGCAGGGGAGATCCCGCTGATTCTAAAAATGAATAGCGCCAATTCCTTAATGCCTAAAGAGATTCCCCCAACTCAAGCAATAACAGCAACAATTGATGATGCGTTACGCCTTGGTTGTGTCGCAGTTGGTTTTACAATCTACCCAGGGTCTAGCCTGGCTTATGACATGATCGAACAAGCTGCTGCAATGGTGAGTGACGCTAAAGCTGCTGGATTAGCTGCGATCATTTGGTCTTATCCAAGGGGCGAAGGAATTATAGACGATTGCCAAACTGCTTTAGATATAACTTGCTATGCCGCACATATCGCAGCATTGATTGGGGCGCATATTATTAAAGTTAAACTACCAACACAATCAATACAAAATAAAAACGCAATCCAACAACGGTGCGATTTTACAGAATTAAAAACAAGAATAGAACATGTTATGCAATCGGCTTTTGCTAATCGCCGTTTGGTTGTTTTTTCTGGTGGCGCAACCAAAAATAATGAAGAAGAATTATATCAAGAAATTAAAGCAATTAAAACAGGAGGAGGAAATGGTTCAATTATCGGTCGCAATGTGTTCCAGCGCGATCGGGCAAAGGCTTTGTTGATGCTGGACAAAATCAAAAATATTTACCTTGCAGGATAATCAGGTATCAAAAATAGCTCTCAAAATATTTTAAAATTTATCGTAATATTACACTATCAATCATGGACGTCACTATAATCACTGCCAACCAAAAATGGGTCTGGTTTATAATTCAGGGAGCAGGAACGACTTTGGCTAATGCGTTGTTACCCTTGTTTTTTGCTACTATTTTTGGCACCATCCTTGCAATAGTTCAGATAAATAATAGAAAGGGTGTTTTTTATTATTTAACACGTTGCTATCTTTCAATTATACGCGGAACCCCACTGATCCTTCAGCTCAGCATCTGTTATTATCTTGTGCCGAATCTAATCAATTTCGATATATCAAGCTTCAACGCATGTTTAATTGCATTGTCTCTGAATTCAGCAGCTTATATGTCAGAAGTTATTAGATCAGGGATTCAGTCCGTTGATCGGGGGCAATTTGAAGCTGCTAAATCCTTGGGAGTCCCATATTATCAAATGATGATAGACATAATTCTACCCCAAGCTTTGAATAATGTTTTGCCAGCATTAATCAATGAAGCAATAAATTTGATCAAAGAAACTGCGATTATTGGTATCATCGGAGAAATGGATATAATGCGAAGAGCTCAAATCATCGCCGCAGAACAATATAACTACTTTGGTCCTCTGCTGGTTGCTGGAGGTACTTATTATATTTTGGTATTAATTTTAACTCTAGCTTCAACCAAACTGGAATATAAACTCAAACACAGGTATAGCAAATGATCAGCGTGCAAAACTTAACTAAGTACTATCAAAATAAACTAGTACTTAACGATATATCGTTTGAAGTTGCAACAGGTGAGTGCATAACCTTGATCGGTAGATCTGGCAGTGGTAAATCGACAATTCTAAGATGTATCAATGGCTTAGAGAAAATAGATTCAGGCAAAATCAAAATAGAAAATGCTACCAAAACAGAAATAGCTACTGTTTTCCAAAATTTTAATCTATTTGCTAACATGACTGTAATGCAAAACATTTGCTATGCTCCAATAGTCACAAAAAGATTTACCGCCGCTGAAGCGTTGGATCATGGTATCATAGCACTAAAACGAGTCGGGATGGATCGCTACGCCAAAACCTACCCCCATAACCTTTCTGGCGGCCAAAAACAAAGGGTTGCAATCGCTAGATCCTTGTGTATCAAACCCAAAATCATGATGTTTGATGAACCAACTTCGGCGCTGGACCCGGAAAATGTAAAAGAAGTGTCGGATATGATCAAAAGTCTGGCTGACCACAGTATCACAATTCTACTGGTGACTCATGAAATCAAACTCGCAGCTAAAACTGCTGATCGGGTTTTGTTTTTAGAAAATGGTTCGATTATAGAAAATACCAAGACTAAACAGTTTTTTACAAAACCAAAAAGTTTACAAGCTCAAGATTTTCTCAGTTGCTTGGATTTATGAATTTTGGATTTTAGGTTTTGGCTATTATGGCGATGGAATAAGAAATATTTTTGAATTTTTTTAAAAACATATTGATATTGAGTAAAAATCTATTAGCATCTTTTTTAAGAATTTATTTGTTAATAGCTGTATTGTTTGCGGCAACGCCTTTTGTTTATTCGTATGACGGAGGCAATGGCGGCTGTGGTGCAGATTCAGTTGGTTGTGGCGGTAAGAAAAGGAAACGGGGGTAATAGTGGATCAGGCAATGGAGGAAATGGGCCTTGCGGAGGTGGTAAAGGAGGAAGTGGAGGATATGGCTCAGAAGGTAATGGAGGAAATGGGCGTGACGGAAAAAGAACGTAATCTTAATATTATAATAATTTTTGTAAATAATAAAAATGCGTATTAAATTTGTTTTAATCACACTACTTTATATTGCTTTAGTCCCGATCTCTTTAAGTTGCACTAAAGCTTGTGACGCCAAGGATAAACCAAATAAAGCTGCTAACGGATGTGATGGCACTGACGGCAAAGGTATTGAAAATGGCGGCAACGGCAGTAATGGCTCAGATGGCAGGGGTGATCAAGATGGTGGTGACGGCGGTAGTGGCGGAAACAGCCAGTTGGGTAGCGGAGGAAATGGAGGCAATGGCGGAAACAGCCAGTTGGGTAGCGGAGGAAACGGCGGAGACGGCGGACGCGGCATTAACGGTGGTAGTGGCGGAAACGGGGGTGATGTTGATTAAGCTATAATTCTAAATCTACAACCATACTTTAGGATATTTTATCAATCTCAGAACCAGGAAAAGAACTCAACACTGATCTAACCAATGAATCATTAGCAATCTTTTCTCTTTGCAAAGCAGCAGTAGCTATTTCGATCGCATTAATTGTATCAATTGAATTGACAAAATCGACCTTGACCCTCCACTCTCCTGGAATAACATTTGCCATATGTTCCTTGATCTGGCGAACGATACCGCTGCTATCTTGAGTTGTAAGAATTGCGATATGGATGTATTTAGTATTCAAGTCAAACGCCCTTATTTCAACTTCTCCGTGTATAATATTATATAATATAATATCGCCATACTCAGCTATCAGTTTTAATAAATCTTGAACCAAAAAAACAGGTTGCGGCTTGGATTTTTCTGTTTGGGCTAGACCGGTTTTCAATTCTTTTGGTTGGATAGAATGATTGTTCAATTGTTCTAATTCATTTTCGGGTTTTGCATTTTCTAGTTTCAGATTTAAATCTACAATGTCTGAACTATGATTTTGGTTTATATTAAAATCATGTTTAGAGTTTATATTGGAAGATGAATTATCAGAATTATTTGCCTCTGATTTTTTTGTTTCTGATACATCTGATTTTGAATTTAAAATTCCGGACTGACTAAAAGATTTATTTAAGATCTGAACAACGCTTTCTGGAGTTTCATATACATTAATACACATTAGCTTCATTGCGGTTATTTCTAAAATTCCAAGACTTTGGTTAAAGGAACGCATATCCTGAATTGCCGCAAGCAAAACCTGCCAAGCTCTAAGTAAAAAAGGCATACTAAACTTAGGCAACAGCTGGGACAAAGCTTCTATATCATAGCTTTCATGTGGTCTAGAAATCTTAGCTTCAGATTTTGAAATGATTAATTCATGAACTATTTCAGCCATGTCATTCAACATTACATAAGGGTCATAAGAATTATTATAATAGATGCTACGGATAATTTCCATTGACTCCTGAACCAGGCCTTCGGCGATCAAACCAAGCAAATCATATAGCAGAACTCGCTCACCATATCCAAGCATATTTCTGACAGCCAAAGCATTAATATGTTTATTTGGCACAGTGATCATTATCGCCTGATCCAACATCGACAACCCATCCCGCACCGAACCATTTGCAGCTTTGGCAATCGAAGATATGGCTTCTGTATCAGCGGTATAACCTTCTTTTGTAATGATGGTATTATAATAAGATTCAAGTTCGTCGAAATTTAACCGGCGTAAATTAAATCTTTGGCAACGTGATAGAACTGTGATTGGTATTTTACGAATTTCGGTTGTAGCTAAAATAAATTTGACGTAGGACGGAGGTTCTTCGAGTGTTTTGAGCAGAGCATTAAATGCACTATTGGATAACATATGAACCTCGTCTATGATATAGATACGGTATCTTCCGATGCTAGGTCTATATCTTGAGTTTTCGATTATCTCTCGAATATCATTAACACTAGTGTTACTAGCAGCATCCATCTCCAAAACATCCTGGTTTTGTGAAATTGCGATGCTGGTACACTGAGAACATTTGCAGCAATTATTCGGCGAAGCTTTAGCGTTGGTAACACAATTTAAACATTGCGCAATTATTCTCGCTATTGTTGTTTTGCCAACACCCTGGATGCCGGTTAGAACTATTGCGTGAGGCATTCGTTCCGCAGTAATAGCGTTGACTAATGCTGTGATCGTCACCTCTTGTCCAAGCAAATCATCAAAAGTTTGGGGCCTGTACTTACGTGATAGCACGTTATAATTCTTAGGTTTTTCTTCTTGCTCAAAACCAGAGAGAACAAGAGGTTGAGATAAAGTTTCTGATGTATCTTGGAACATAGGTTTTTAATGTTTTTGATGTGGCAAAACTCTATCATCTTTTATCATTAAAGTATATGATTATATACCAAAAGGGAATATCAGACTAGACAGAAAAATTTTAACAACATATATTTGCATTCGTAAATATCGATATAGTAAGTGGTTATAGCG
>CALKVD010000071.1 GCA_937996615.1 uncultured Rickettsiales bacterium
GCACAATCCAGATGGTCAAAGAGAGGTGGGTTTTATTTCCTTGATTCATAAACGATAAACTCATCTTGATTAGCAGGTTGCAAAGATTGATCAAAAGCTTTGAGCATTCTTATGTGTTTAAAGCCTGCGGATTTTAGTATTTCCATCAGCTGATCCTGCTCATAAATCTTCACTAGAGAAAAAGTGGAAATTGATCCTGTGCCCAAAGCATATTCCCTAATATTGCTAATTTTCCCACCCTTATAGAATCCAACCACCAAACATCCCAAAAGGTAAGCTACAACTACTGCTGTATCAACAAAATAAGTCCAGTTATAAATCACGGTTTAGTACGTAAATTGCAATGTTATTAACGCAAATAAGGTTTTATTAACTACTTGTTTAATTAACACAGCATTATTACACTGTCTATGGTATTTTTCTATTTTTATGGATTTATGCCATGAAACAATAGCATATTTTTTTAGGCTCCTTCTCTACCTTCGGACCAACCTATAGGCCTTTACGAAGTGCTAGGGTTTAAGACGTGTACATCCAAATTGACATTCTAACTAACCATATATATATTAACTTATTAATACGGTTGTTACCTTAGTATATATACAAAACACAGCAAAAACTTCAAAGTTATCGCAAATAAAATGCGAAATATCAGATCCAAAGCTTCAATCAGAGTTAAAATTTACAATTATCTATGATAATCGCACATGTAATCTAGATTTACAAGCTGGATTCGGTTTTTCTTGTTTGGTGAATTTTGATGGCCAAAAAATACTGTTTGATAGCGGTGGTAATAAAGAGATATTTTTTACAAATATCAAGAAGCTCAATATAAATCTTTTAGATATTACCCATGTAGTTTGTTCACATCAGCATTGGGATCACACCGCTGGTTTTGAAGAAATTTTACAAAATATTTCATCCAAAGCTAAAGTTTATTTGCCATATAAATTTAGCTCTTCGTTGTTAAAGTTGATTCCACCAAACATAGAGCTAATATGCACCAAAAGTTTCTCACAAGTTGCGCCTAATATATATCTTTGTGCGTTAAAAGGACATACAACAATGATGAGCGACTGCTTTTTTTTGTACGAACAAAATCTTATTTTCAATACTTCCAAAGGATTGGTTATACTTACCGGTTGTGGTCATCCTGGCGTACTAAATATAGTGCGATATGTATATGACAAGCTGCATACTAAAGTACATCTTCTGATAGGCGGATTTCATCTACATCATAGTTTTAATTTTACAATAAATAACATAATTGAAGGATTACAAAAAATTGGCATAGAAAACGTAGCGCCATGCCATTGCACCGGAGATCAAGCAATACGCAAACTGCAAAAATGTTATGGCAATCATTGCTATACAGTTGGTACCGGATTCGTCATAGAAATATAACAAGAATATATTAAATAGTTATATATTTTTGCAATTGATCTCCACTAGTTTTTGCAATACATAATGTAATGTAATGATAATTATATTGTAAATAGTGAGGTTCTGTCCCACTATAAAATGGATCCCCATCTTGAATTTTTAGTTGCGGAAGATAGTATTGAGATGTGCCATAACATTTAAATATTGCTTCCTTTGCAGTCCATAATTTATAGAATCTTTCAAGGGAATTATTTTCTTTGACCCAGGATATTTCACAGGTTGAAAAAGATTCTACGATTTCAAAGTGGTTAATACTTTCATCCATAAACTCTATGTCAATACCAACTTTACTGCAATTATGTAATACTAAAATTCCAAGATCATTGGAGTGTGATATATTAAAGTATAAATCATAATTTTTGATATAGGGCTTACCTAACTCAGAATAACTAAATACAATATCTTCGATATCACGTTTTATATGAGTGGCAATTAAATATTTTGATATCGTACGACAAACTGCAAATCTACTCGCCATAATCACACTTTTATATCTCCTAAATCTAGCTTTCTCCTCAACCGATAAAAAAGTTAAACATATTTGAAATTCGTGGAGAGAGACATTATCCAAGCAGATCACAAAAATCTTTGTATCCGACCATGGCTTTTTTAGCCATCACTTTGCCTATGCTGGGTTCAGAATAGTAAATGTTTTTAGCTGCTATCTCTTCTGCACCATCTTGGTTCTGTTCTGGGTATAATATATCATTTTCCACTCCTTCGCCTGAGCCAAAAATAGCACCCACTAATCTGTTCCAGAACCCGGTTTTTATTTCAATTTTTTCTCTTGTTTTGAGATAACGTTCAACAATATCGCGCATTATTTGTTTTATCTGTTGCTTTACTGAATCTATCATATTTGTATCGCTATCAACCTGTTCGGTGAGGAGTTGAATGAATTCATCGGCATCCTCTTGCTTTGATAGAAAAGCACCATCACGATTGTCTATTTTAGGATTAGAGCCGAATTTATATACTTTTTTTAAGAAAGCAATGCTTTTTTGCGCTTTTTTATCATGAACAATCTCATATTCTAATTTTACTGGACCCAAAACAAACTTCTGGGTACATTTCATTCCTATAAGACCACCACAATAGATTTCAAGGATACCCTTGGCCATAGTGACAATAGATTGATCATCAGCTTGGGCTAATTCATGGCTTGGAAAAATTTTTTTCGTCAGATTGTTTATTTTAACTACTCCCCATGTATCACGCTTACTGGTGCTAACACCTGACGTGGCCAACAACCTGTCGCTCAATCGCCATACCGTGCCAACTCCATTACCTGCTATAAATTCTAAAATAATCTTCTTGTCCCCAGATCTATGTTTATAAGATTTTGTAGTATAAGTTGTAGCGATCGAGATTTGATTTCTTTCCCACTTTTCATTTGGTGTCATCCCATCCTCATTCTTGGGATACCTACTATCTACATATCTGCTAAGAGCATCATATAATGCAACTCCATGCTCATAACTTACTTCATAGTTGCTTTCAAACCACTCCAATATCATCACGTTAGGAAAAAGAGGATGTGTTGGCTCACCATATTGTGTTTT
>CALKVD010000072.1 GCA_937996615.1 uncultured Rickettsiales bacterium
AGATCTACACAGGCGAAGACACTCTTTCCCTACACGACGCTCTTCCGATCTTTTCGACTTGTTTGAATCTTGATTTGTTTTTTTGAATTGGCAATATTCGTCTAGTATTTTGAGATGGTTAAGAATTTTAGTAATATGATATGATACTGTTGAGCTAAAATATAAAAACTTGTAGGGACTAAATTTGAGTTTAACAAATTTAGGATTGTCAGTTGGTGTTATAGCGATAGATTTTTGCTTTTCGCAAATTTGTCGAAGATTGGCTACGCTATGTTGTAATAGCATAGTATAATATTGCAACAAATTGCGATTATGCGTTGGCTGTGATTTGAATTTCTTAACCCTTAAGACAGTTAATAAGATAGTGATGTTATAGATAATTATCCAGGTTAGTAGCTGTAAATCTGAAAGAATAGCCATGTTGAATAATAGAGTGGCACACAACAAAGCAACAAAGCAAAATATATTGTATGCTATAAATTTTTTGTAGTGATCCGACAAAAGTTGCAACCCGATCAGGACTGAGAATAAAAGCTGGGTTATAGAATAGAGATTGTATCCTAATTTCAAAATAATAAATTGAGGTATTGAGCTTAGAAATACTAGCCAAACAAAAAAATATAATAACTCAAGGTAGATAAAAGTAGAGCGATAGAATCCATATAACACAACATAGCACAGAGCAACCAAAATCAATGTTGCTAAAAAATTTTGATATTCTGGAAAAATTGCAATATTTCTTAGTAGCAATAAAGGAGCAAGATGATTTGCTAAAACGAAAATCAAACTGAGGAATAATATCCGAGTTGTAATTTGAGGAAAAGGAATAAAAAATAGATTTTTACTATAAAAAGATATAAACATTTGTTTTAGCTTGCTTTTTTCGGTACTTTATCCGTTATTATAGCTATAATAGTTTACTTTTGCAATTCATAAGCTGGTTCATAGCTTTTAAATGCTTGACCAACAAACCAAGGCATAATCATTGAAAGTGGCTGGGAAGAAATTGCTTCTTTGCCTGCAGCATCGATTGTGAATTTAAAATTGTTTCTTTCAGTATTATTCATCATCTTATAGCCAAGTTTTGGCCAAAATTTACTGATCATCGAACCAATGGTATAAAATATATGTTTAGGCATAATGCTACCACTAAAATTAACCTGGCCATCCGATGTATTAACTAGGCCGGTACCAAGCCAATTTAAGCTGGGGCCATCAGCTATACATTTATCAAAATAAATGATTCCATTTTGGTATAATAGATCACAAGAAGCATTGCTAATATAGAGCCCCCCGCCCTGGAGGACTTGAGCAGGGCTGCTGAAAATTGAGGTTAGCGATATGATTTTGATGATCGTACTAGCAAATGGTGAGTTATTGAAATTAATTTTATCAGCTAAAAAATATCCTAGAAATTTCTGCTGGTCAGAATCATACTGTCCTTTTGCTTCTATTCTACCATTCAGGAAATTTTTACTAAATCCTAGAAATTTACTGAGATATTCAAGATTGTTTGAGACTAGGGCAAATTGTTCATTATCATGGAAAAAAGTGAAATAGCCTTTTTGGTTTTGAAACAAAGATTGAATTAATATTTGATTGTTTTGTAGAGAGTTATAGGCAAAAGTGATAGATGAATCAGCTAGATTAATATTGTTGTGACCAATCACTTCTCTGACCTTTGCCACTATATTAATTCTATTATCCAGTGTGTTGGGTTGTTTTTTGCTGAGCAATTTTGGCAATGAAGCAAACTCAAAATTTGATAAATCTATTCTATCACCGGTTAATTCGATGTCTATATTTCCATATTTTTGAGCAAAAATTGCTTGAATATCATTATTAAAAAAGCTGCAGTTTTCAACTTCGACCAATACTTCATCATCTTTTAAATTAATTTCTGCATTACCCTTGATTTTAAATGAAGGAATTTTGAGCTGATATGACAGCACCTCAAAATTGTTGTCGTCTTTAACTAAGACGTTTAATTCAAGAATTCCAGGTTGGTTAATGGTTTTTGCAATATTCAGCAAAGGTATTTGAATTGTACTTTTAGTTAAATCAAAATTTGCAGTGACTTGAGTCTGTTGTTTATTTTGAGTGATGGTGATTTTAGCTACTGTATCCTTTTGCCAGAACTGTTTTAGTTTTGGAATTGGTACCCAAGTAGTGATTTCTTCTACGTTAGTATCGGTTTCCAGCATTATTGTATCGGGGTGTTTAGCGTTTAGGTTGTGGTTTATTTTAATCACCCGGAATGTTCTTGTGTTGGTGGTGATATTATTGCCACTGAGGTCTAGTGAATCTGAAGTCATCACAAGATCGACATTATTTGCTTTGATATTTTCGATGCCGTAGAAACCAAAATCGATTATTTCTAAATCTTTTATATGTCCGTTCGCTCTAATATCTATTGGTTTAGGGTTGCTAGATGATAGTGGAATAGCCAAATTAATCTTGCCTTCAAATAATCCTCTAAGATCCATATTTTTTAATGAATCAAAATCTGGGTGTTGTTTTGGCTGATTAGACTTATGATCATCTTTCGTTTTGGGGTTTGATGGTTGATTAGCTTGTTGAGTGTTCGCTATGTGCCGCTCAATCATTTGCAGAATTTCAGCTACCCTTCCCGAACCATCGAACCCTAAATCGAGGGTTATATCAGGTGATTTAGTTGTTGGATAATTAATGATCGCGACTACGTTTTTGCCAACAATTGGGGATTTGATTTCTTCTATTTCTTCTTGTTTAGTAGGATCAAAAATAGATTTTGGTGCACTGATTTTGACTGCATTTTCACCAATGCTGATTGTAGCGTTTGGAATCTTTAAGCTAGGAATGTTCTGCATATAATCCAATTTAGCATTTTCTGCTTCGATATCCAAGCTGATACCAGTAATTTTTTCTTTCCTAATGGTTAATTTTTTTACTAAAGCTTCTTTAAGATGTTGATCTACCCACAGTTTAGCTATTGGCGCAAGCGAGCTCCAATAGCGTCCTAGCTTTGAATATTCAATACTGTCGGGTTGTAGATTAAATAGAAAGGAATCATTACTCAAATTATATTTACCATCGAGGGTAAATAGGCAATTAATCTCGGGCAGAATAAAAGAACTTTGGTCAACGCTAAACTCCTGATTTTGGTAACGGATGTTAAGGTTGACGTTATTCAAGTCAAGTTCAGCAAAGGGCAATTGCAGTGATTTTGAATTTAATCGGGCTTCAAAATCTGCAACCTTTAGTTGTCTATTGAGAGTGAAGGAACCTTGGAGCTTTATAGACCCAATAATTTGATTTATTGCCTGATCAAGAGAAGTTGCCCTCAAATCTTTAGGCATAAACAAAGCTGCGTCCTGGATTTCGACTCTATCAACAACCACATCATCAAATTTAATACTACCATCTGCTTTGAAGTTAAGCTTGGCATTTATTTCTAGAGGATGGTTGTTTATGTAGGTATATAATTTAAAAATGGCAATTTTTTGTTTTTTAAAAGTTGGTATAATGTTTGGAGCGATATGGAATTTGAGCTGCTTTGGTTTAATGCTAACGTTCTGAGATGTTGCTAAATCATTACCTGGGCCTAAGGGTATATTTAATTCTAAACCATCAATAGATATATTTATGTCTTTTTTTGCAACTTCCCAGATTGTATCATGCAATTGTTGCAATAGGATCTTTGGTTCGGAAGGAGATTGATTTAAGGTAAAAGTAAGGAGGTCATTATAGGAATTAGGATCAAATTTAGCAACATCAAGGGTTAAGATACTTTTGGGCGAAACAAATCCTGAAATATTAAGTAGTATATGTAAATCTGGTAAAGTGATCGGATTATTGCTAGTTTTCTCGTTATTTTTATTCTTATTAACTTTATAAGCCTTGATCCCATTTAAGTTTAGTGACAGCTGACTTCTAGTTTGGTCCCAACAGAGGTCAGATTGATCAACTTTGACTTCACAACCAAGGGTTTCACTGTACTGGTTGATTTTATTGGCCAGATAATTTGCAGCCCAATCTGTATTAAATGGACCATTGATCTTGACAGTAGTAATTAATATCCCTAGAAATAGAAAGAGACAAAAATAGCTAACTAAAAGAGCAATAGCGATTAACTTTGCTGTTTTTGCTATTGTGATATAAAGTTTGCTGTTTTTGATGTTGGCTAGGTTGATCATTGGCAATAAAATACAAAGTTTAGGCAGTTGGTTTTATGGTGATTGTTTATTAAGATATTAAATTAAATTGAGTTTATAATAATCATAGGATTAAATAAAAAGTAATGGAATATATTTTTTGGAGTTATGCTTTTTTTGCTTTGCTACAAGCTATTCTGATACTCATAACCAAGAAATAGTATCCGTTGATGGATTATATCATAAATACTTGATAGTACACCAATTTATGTTGCTAAATAATCGAAAAAAACGTTTGTTGTCGTTAACTATATTGCTAATTATGGTTTCTAGCTTAGTGGCTTTATGTTTCAAAAAGTTTAGCGAAAATATAACTTTTTTTGTTACTCCCTATCAGATTTATCAAAGGCCTGAACAATACTATAATAGTAACGTTAGGATTGGAGGAATGGTGGTTGGCAATATTATCTATCAAGATCATGGTGAGTTTTTTGAATTTCAACTCCAAGAAGTAAAAGCCGATAAAGTTTACAATATTATAGTAAAATATAAAGGGATATTGCCGTCTTTGCTCCAACCTGGCCAAATGGCGGTTGTCAAGGGAAAATTGCGCTTCAGTACAGCAGAAAACGAAGATGTTGTGATTGAAGCGAGCGAGGTCTTAGCCAAACATGACGAAAATTATCGTGTACCATCATAGTATGATATGATCAGGCAATAATAGTGCAATAGCAGGCTAGAATTGCGATTTCACCATTCTAGCCAAATCTCATCAGTGCTTTGGTGATTACGTTGGCAAAATTATTGCTTAGCTGACCGATTGTAGAGTTAAAACTGTTTTGTAAATGGTGGCCGAAGGATAATTGTGCATTGCTATTTAAAGAAGAGGTGCTATTTGCTCCTGCAAGATAATTTGAGATTAACGAGCTGTTTTGTCCACTTTTACCAAAGAAAGGTGAGTTTTGCAACATTGATTCTTGGATATGTTTAAGTGTTTTTACAGTTTCTTTTCGGATTTCTGAATGTATTTGATCGATAGCGGCTTTTCTCATTTCTGCTATTTTTAGCTTGATTTCATTTTCGATAAATTGATATATATAGTTTTTAGAATCTGGGTTGGCTTCGACTGAGCTAGCACTCTTGTGTTTATTATAGGTTAAGCTTGCATTATTTTTGATTTTTATAAATGATTTAGTAGACATATAAAATATTTATTGATTTTTTAAGGTTAAATTGTGAAAAATAGTTTGCCCAATTTTGCTGCTTGTTGGCTTAATTAGGCAACTTGGGGGTGATGTTATATAAAGATGATTTGGTCCGGAAGTACTTAAACTAAAAAAATTAATTTTTTTTTAAATTTGCTTTAGGTACTTCCCAAAGGTTATAGATCGACATAAAGTGTTTAATATGATAAAAGTCATATATTACTAACAAAAAATAAGCAGCAACTTGTGAGTCAAAATAAAAACGACATATCGCTAATTCGTAATTTTTCGATTATAGCTCATATTGACCACGGTAAGTCAACATTGGCTGATCGTTTGATTGAATATTGTGGTGGCTTAGAAAAAAGAGAAATGACAACCCAGGTTCTTGACTCGATGGAAATCGAAAAGGAACGGGGGATAACAATCAAGGCGCAAACTGTTAATCTTAAATATAAAGCAAAAAACGGCCAGACATATGACCTTAATCTGATCGATACTCCGGGACATGTTGATTTTGGCTATGAAGTTAGTCGTTCGCTTGCTGCTTGCGAAGGTTCGATTCTGGTTGTTGACGCGACCCAAGGCGTTGAAGCTCAAACTCTGGCTAATGTTTATAAAGCTATTGATAATAATCACGAAATATTTGTAGTTCTAAATAAAATTGATTTGCCATCGGCGGAACCAGAAAGAGTTAAACAACAGATCGAGCAGGTTATCGGGCTAGACACAACTAATGCGATTAATATATCAGCCAAGACTGGTGCAGGAATTGCTGAGGTTTTAGAAGCCGTGACTCAATTGCTTCCGTCTCCTGCCGGGAAGATAGACTCGCCATTAAAGGCGATGTTGGTTGATAGCTGGTATGATAAATACATGGGGGTTGTGGCATTGGTTAGGATTATTGACGGCAAAATCCAAAAGGGAACGAGTATTAAAATGATGGCAACCAACGCGATTTATAATGTTGAAGACGTTGGAATTTTTACTCCTAAAAAATTATCGGTAGGTGAACTAACCTCAGGCCAAGTTGGCTATATCACAGCGTCCATTAGGCAAGTTGGTGATTGTAGGGTCGGCGACACCATAACCTCAAACTTAAACCCTTGTAGCGAAGCGTTGCCTGGATTTAAACCAGCTCAATCCGTTGTTTTTTGTGGGCTATATCCGACCGATGCTGGTGAATTTTCAATCCTCAAAGAAAGTCTAGCAAAACTTCATTTGAATGATGCTAGTTTTGATTATGAAGTCGAAAGCTCTAGCGCTTTAGGTTTTGGTTTTCGTTGTGGCTTTCTTGGACTGTTGCATCTCGAAATTGTTCAAGAAAGATTGGAACGGGAATTTAACCTTAATTTGGTTACAACAGCGCCTAGCGTTATATATAGGATCCACCTGCGTTCGAACGAAATGCTTGAGATCCATAACCCGGGGGATATGCCAAATCCAACCAAAATAGATTTTATGGAAGAGCCTTGGGTTAGGGCAACGATCATTGTTCCTGATGAATATATTGGCGCTGTTTTGAGTTTATGTACCGAAAAACGGGGAGAGCAAATCGAACTGAGCTATAGTGACAATAGAGTTATGGCGGTATATCGATTGCCTTTAAACGAAATTGTCTATGACTTTTATGATAGGCTAAAATCATGTTCCAAGGGATATGCTAGTTTCGACTGGATAATGGATAGCTATCGCAAAAGCAATCTCGTCAAATTAAGTATTTTGATTAATGCTGAACCTGTTGATGCTTTGTCGACAATTACCCATAGCAGCCGAGCTGAAAGCAAGGGCCGCGAGATGTGTCTGCGTCTGAAGGACCTGATCCCGCGACATATGTTTATGATCCCAATTCAAGCGGCAATCGGCGGGAAGATTATCGCTCGCGAAACTATTAGCGCAATGCGTAAAGACGTTACCGCAAAATGCTATGGGGGTGATGTGACTCGAAAACGAAAATTGCTCGAAAAGCAGAAGGAGGGTAAAAAACGCATGCGTTCGGTTGGAAGTGTTAATATACCGCAAACTGCTTTTATTGCGGTGTTGCGATCTGATAACGATGGTAAAAAATGAGTTGGATTGAATGATATAGAAAATATGCCATAGCAACTAGAATTTGTAGAGCACAATGATGCTGGTCGCGGAAAAATTGATGCAAAGCCCAGGGCGTGTTAAAACTATTATTACGGATAGAGCGGATATGGATATGTTACGCTGATTTTATCAAACATTGAATGAGAATCAATATAACATGATTAACTTTACCTTCTCTCCTTTTGTCACCTGGGAAGGTAAAAGTATCGAATTTGCACCTCATTAACGCGGTGTTGTGAGGGTGCCAATAGTGGGGTTTGCCTTGAGAATTTTGCAATTGACACACGATTTATACCAGTAGGCTGAGCAGGGGTTTTAAAGCGATTATTTGTTGGTCTGAAACAAGGAAAAATTGATTAAAAATTTCCGGTAACATGCCTTGGCTTAGACAGCGCTAGCATCAAAGTGAACTGGGTGCTGCCAGCAGCTTTAAAAAAGACCACAATCCATTGGCAACTCACGGGGTTGATTCAGCACAAAAGTTCATATAGTAAATTAAGTTGAAGTTTGCTTATCAGATATTCTATTAGAATATTTGTGTTAGTATGTTAGTATGTTAGTATGTTAGTATTTTCAAAAATGCTAATATTACACAGCTTGGGGTTGTAGCGAGACAGAAATTTTTAGGTAATTGCTGTATCATGTCTGTCCTCAAATCTTGGTGTATTTCAGAGTATACTGGCAGTTTTGCAGGCGGTCATTTTAGTGGCTTACTTAAAACTTCTCATCTCGCAACAGTCCCAACGTATCAGCTATAAGATATCATACTAAAACTTCAACTTATTTTACTATAATTCTGTAACGAAAATTTTGATATAAAAACTAATAGAGCAAGAATCAAAGTGGATAAAATCAAAAGCATGCTAATTTCAATCATAGGTTGATGATTGGCGATTTCTTCGAGAAAAATCCGCTGTTGATGCCAAGGTCCAGAATATTGAGCTTTGATTTGTAAAATAACGCTCGAAGCTATGGTTGATGGTATAATAAAACAGCCAATCAACTTACTGCCAATTAAATTATATGCCACAAGTTTTACCCGATAAAACTCTGATTTTTGATAATATAATATGAGCAAAACGGCTGATGTAATTGCGATTATGCTCATGCTATAGAAGAAACTAAATCCTAATACAGGTAAAATCTTTTTGGCTAGAGGTCGTGCGATAATATTGATACAACAAGCACAGATTGTGGGCCATACTACTCCAGGGTGAAGGATCTTGCATTTAATGATCTCGATTAAAATCGCTAGAGCTGCAATAGTTTCAATATTGGCGATTGTTCCCAGCGCTAGATATGGTTGGGAAAATGAAGGAGAAATTTGCTGTTTAAATAGAAAAAATATCGCTAAAATTGATAACAAAACTAAAAAACAATTAGTTATCATCGAGTTTGATCGTGGTTTAGAAATTACCGGTCGAAAATTTTTATGTTGCACAAATAAATAGGCGCTGAGAATGAGTGTAAACGATAAGATTATAGCCATATATTGATAAATTAACGCAAATATATCGATTCCCGTGAGTTGTTGAATTATATATAGCAGAAAAAGGAAAGCTAGAAATCCAACTGTGATCTGTGATGCACGCAACAAAGATTGCCAAAAAATTATTGTGATTTTATGCCTTAGGATCATGTTACTAATGATATAAGTTGAGGTTTGCGCATACAATATTTTTATTTTAATAATCTCTAAAATCTAAGCTATAGCATTAGCATTTCCTTGCTGAGTATATATAATAACAGCTGTATTCTAATAGAACATCTGATATGCAAATTCCAACTTAATTTATTATAGGTCTCAAAGTAATTATTGATAAAATCATTTTTATTTAGCTGGTTATATCTTGAATTCATCCTTTTACATCAGATTGGATCCATTTTTGACATTTCGCTATTGCTTTTTTTAGTTTTGAGATTAATTTTGATTTTTACCTAAAATTCGCATTCACCTAATATTTGATAGGGTTTTAGATGTCAATTAAAATAAAGAATTTATTAAAAAATAGTTTATCATATTGATATTATTACAAATACTATTCCAATAAGCAATCGCTCAAGCAAACAATTGGTTAAGGTATCAATCATCGCATCAACTCTAGGGTTTTATGTTCTAAAGATTTGGCAATCATTAGGGCATTGGTATTGGCTTCGAATGAACGTTGAGCTTCCTTAGCATCG
>CALKVD010000073.1 GCA_937996615.1 uncultured Rickettsiales bacterium
CTTGCCGATATTATTGAACGAGATTTGCGTGATAGTTCAAGACCACTTTCGCCAATGTCTGTAGCTCACGATGCTTTTATCATAGATTCGTCTAACTTCAACAAAGAAGAAATTGTGAATTTTATGATCAAATTAACTGAGACAGTACTTAGCAAAGCAAAGAATTAGTTATTCGATTTTTTAGTTGCGGCAAATTTGGTTTGCAAAACTTGAGCAGCTTACATAAAGTGTTTTATTGAAGCATAGAGCATAGTCTTAATATAGCTGGAGTTTTGTTGTTTATTAACTTTTTATTTTATTAGTCCTAAAAATATGACTACAAAAAACAATCCAACATTAGAAATAGATGAAATCTTTACCTCGTTATTAGAGGAGAGTTTTAAAAATGAAAATAGTGAAGGTGATATCGCTAAAGGAAAGGTGATCGGTTTTGATCGTACTTCAGTTTTGGTTGATGTTGGTCTTAAGAGTGAGGGAAGAATTCCGTTAAAAGAATTTACTTCTGAAGTTGGCACTGACCTTAGTAAAGCAGATGTTATAGAAAAACCTGAGATAGGTGACGAAATCGAGGTATATATAGAAAAATTTGAATACCGCCAACATGGTACAATTTTAAGTAGGGAAAGAGCAATTAAAGATAAAATCTGGGAAAAATTCGAAGGATTGTTTAAAGAGGATAAGATAATTGAAGGTTCTGTTATTGGTAGGGTGAAAGGAGGTTTTGCTGTTGATATCGGCGGTTTGATTGCTTTTCTTCCGGGGAGTCAAGTTGATATCCGTCCAATTAAAGATGTTAATGTTTTGGTCAATATAGTCCAGCCATTTAAAATATTAAAAATGGACAAAGAACATGGAAATCTTGTTGTCTCAAGACGAGCAATTATGGAAGAATCAAGAAAAGAAGCTAGAGACGAATTACTATCATCAATCAAAGAAGGAGTTGTTCTTGATGGTGTTGTCAAAAATCTTACAGATTATGGTGCGTTTGTTGATCTCAAATCAACCGATGGTCTGTTACATATAACAGATATTTCTTGGTCAAAAATTAGTCACCCATCTGAAGTTCTCTCAATTGGGCAGCAAATTAAAGTTATGGTGACAAAATATAATCAAGAAACCCAGCGCATATCTCTCGGATTAAAGCAATTGACTCGCAATCCTTGGGAAGATATTGCAACTAAATATGCAACTGGTACTGAGCATGCAGGAAAAATTGTGGCGTTAACAGACTACGGTGCTTTTGTTTCTCTTGAACCTGGGGTTGATGGATTAGTCTACCATACTGAAATACACTGGACTGCTCGCAATATCCATCCGCCAAAACTCCTAAAAGTCGGTGAAGAAGTTAAAGTTTCTGTTTTAGATATTGACATCGCTAAACATAGAATTAGCCTCAGCATCAAGAGATGTCAGCCAAATACTTGGGAGCTATTTGCTCAAAAATATCCTGTCGGTACAGTTCTTCGCACAGTCATTAGAAACGTCTCTGACTTTGGTTTGTTTGTTGTTGCAGAAGAAAATAAAGACGATGAATATGCTTTGAGTTTATTGATTCCTGCTAATGAAATCAGTTCTAATCTTTCTCCTGAAGCAGCTGTGCAGCAGTATAGCCGAGGAGAAATCATTGAATGTATCATTATTAATGCTGATCCTTCCAGAGAGCGAATTACCGGTAGTATCAAACAGTTGAAAATTAATTCAATGGGTGATGCTATATCTAAGTTTACTTCTCAATCTTTGGTTAGTGGAGTTGTTAAAGCTGTTTATCGCGATAGTATTGATGTTGAAATTGATTCCGAAACTATGGCTTCGATCGACCGCGATCAATTAGCAAAACAAAGAGATGAGCAACATACTACTAATTTTACTGTTGGGGATAAAATTGATTTCAAGATTTTATCTTTTAATCGCGAAAGCTGCAAATTTGTTGGTTCGATCAGGGCGCTGCAACAAGATCAAGAATCAGCTGCGATCGCCGAATATTCTTCTACAAGTACAGGTAGTAGTATTGGTAATATATTGGGTGATAGTTTCGGTACCAATAATAAATAACTAGTTATAATAAATTAAGTTGAAATTTGTGTAATATTGTCAGGAATGATAATATTACACAAATTATATTAATTCTATATGCAAATCCCAGCTCAATTTACTACAGATCAATTAACGATGTTGCTAAAAAAACTAAAAACAATTTTCTAACAACATCCTTGTTGCTAATATAGCGGAGTTGCTTTCATTAGAACCTTCGCTTGTGCCATCGTGCCAATCAAAAACAATCAATAAAGCTAGTGTGCAATATAATTTTCTTGTTTTAAATACACAATAAGAAGATATATTGTATTAACCTATTCTATCAAAATGCAACATCTATAGTAAATTAAGTTGAGGTATGCATATCAAATGTTCTATAGCAAAAGCCGTATAAAGCGGCATCGCAAAAGCTATTATATGCAGATAAATCACAGAGGAGATGATGAATCACCTTGCTTTTTTATACCAGTTCAACTGTATATCAAAATCCATATAAAAAAAATATGGCAAAAACTGTCATATGCTGGTATAGGGAGCATCTTCAGAATCTCAACTAATTTTTGGTCTCGCAACAGCTTTAGCTAAAGATTTTAGAGATTATTAATTCTATAGGCGAACCACAACTTAATTTACTATTCAGCCATATAAACAAAGCTACTTTTCTGCTTTAATATTATTAATCGCTTTAGCTATTAAAAGCTTGCCTTTGATTACAATTATCGCAATTGCTCGATTTATTTTGCTAAATTTTTGAGATATGCAATCACTGATGCTCTTTCCTGATCATTTTTAACCCCAGCAAAAGCCATCTTAGTACCTTCGATATATTGTTTTGGTGCAAATAAAAATCTATATAATTTTTCTTCGTCCCATACTTGATTATCATCGTGCATTTTCATTATATTACTAGAATAAGAAAAGGTTGCGCTATGTCCTACTTTTGCACCAATAATGCCCCATAGATTAGGTCCAACTTTGTTTGGTTCTCCTTTATTTAAAGTATGGCAAACGATGCATTTCTGAGCTACTTTAGCGCCAACTGTGATGTCAGCAGTAGCCATAATACTTTTAATATCTAAAACATCAGGTAATTTAGGAGCAACACTTGTCGTTTCGTTAATATTATCTTCAGCTTTGACAAGAAAACCTGGTTTTTGGATTGGTATAATGCCACCATAAAGTAGATTTCCCATATTATTGCTAAAAAGCAACAGTGCAATGCCACATGCAATTGCAACTACTATCTTATCAAATTTAAACTCATTACCATTATCCATATTTATCCAGATTTATGATCATTTGGTTTTACCTGATGTTGTTGATAACTAATCAGTGTTTTTATAATAAGCTTGAGTTACGAAAATTACTAGCATCAATTTAGATTTGGTTTGGATATTATATCTTAGATTCTAAAAAGCAACACGTTATAATCGTTTTAATTATTCCTGAATTTCTAAAATTTTGATACTGAAATTTTTGGTTCTTCAATTTACCAAACATATTTTGTTTTGCTTCAATTTTTAAACTTCAAGATGAATCAAATTTATGTGAATAGCTTAAAAAGCTCAAACTATTTTTATGTTATGGATTATGAATTATTTAGCTCTTTCGAGGTATTCTTGCGTATTAGTATTCACAATTACTTTGTCTCCTACACTAATAAATTGTGGTACCATTACTCTTGCACCATTATCTAAAATCGCTGGTTTATATGATGATGTTACAGTTTGACCTTTAATCACTGGTTCACATTCAGCAATTTCGGCAACAACTGTTTCCGGCAGAACGACTGAAATCGGTGATCCGTTATAGTATTCTATTTTAACATCCATACCATCTTGTAGGAACATTAATTGTTCAGAATTTAGCAAAGTTTGATCGATTTCAACTTGTTCATAACTTTCTTTATCAATTAAAACCAACCTACTTCCATCTTTATATAGGAACTGATATTCTACTTCTTCAAGAGTAACTTTTTCCACTGTTTCACTAGTTCTGAGCCTTGCATGGATTTTGGTGCCGTCTTGAACATCTTTCATTTCAAGTTGCATATAAGCTCCGCCTTTGCCTGGCTGGGTATGCATTTTTTTTAACACTACACACAATCTATTTTCATGTCGCAAAATATTACCAACACGAATACTATTAACGTCTATAACCATGTCTCAAAATAAAATTAATTGGTTGCTATTAATAGCGGTATTCTATTTATATCAAAGTTATATAGCAACTAATATAATGATTATTAATGGCTAAATTTTATTGTTTTTGCTTAGCTGTGACCATTTAAATCATATTCACCAGAATAAACCAGATTAGCATCGCCATATAAAATAACTTCACCATTATTAATTTCGGCATATAATTCACCTCCTTCAGATTTGATATATGCTTTTGCACCAACCAAACCCAAAGCGTTGCACCCAGCTAAAGCTGCACATGCTGCACTACCACAAGCTAGGGTTGGTCCAACCCCGCGTTCGAAAGTTTTTATTTGGATTATTGGAAGTGGGGTTGAGGAATTTATATGTTCTGATATCGGGAAAAATGATTTTAGCTTCGATTTGGGTTTGTAATAGCTTGGTACTGTAGCGCTATCATTATCAAGTATTACAAAGCTTATATTAGCCTGTTCGGGAAATAGATCTTTATTATAACTTAAATTTTTTGCTTGGATCATGTCGATATGAGCTGGATCTTCAACGACTATAATTAGGTGTGGGTTACCAATATCAATATAACAATTGATCTGGTATTTTAGATTTGTTTTAAGATATTTTGTTTTTGATAAATATTTGCCCATATTTGCCGATACAATCGCTGTTTTATTGCTAATAACTTTTTCTACGGTGGTGGTTATAGTTTTAAAACTTAAATCTGGAGTTGGTTGGGTAACTAAAAGGTGAAATTGTGATTTTGGTCCTCCTTTTGTGGTAGTTGGATTGTACAACTTAGAGTTGTTATATTCTGGTTTTGAGATATGGTGTTTTGACAATTGAGTTGGTGAATTATGTGATAATTTCTGTAGTAAAAATGCAACAGATCTCATACCGTTACCACAAGCACCAGACTGACTACCGTCAGCATTATATATTGTTACAATCAAACCCGAATTTTGATAGGCTGGATTTTGGTATACAACCATAAGTTGATCAAAGCCAATACCACAATTGCGATTTGAGATTGAAGAAATAAACTCTTTTGATATTAAAGCATTCGATTCTTGGTTGATTAATTTTTGATACAAATGAGAATTGATCTCGGGGTCGGAATATATAATTACAAAATCATTTCCTAAGCCATGCATTTTATAAAATTTGATCGAATCTGAGTTATCTAATAACATAATAAAAATATGATTGGATTTTTTTGACTTTATTGATGATTTGAATTAATGATTTTTTATACTATTTATGAATCGTGCTTCCTTTTTTTAGTTATTTGTTCACTTCTGCTGAGTGCAATATTGTCATCCGGCACATCTTCAATTATAACGCTGCCAGCTCCAATAACGGCATCTCGACCAATAATTCTTGGAGCAATTATTGAGCTATTTGCCCCAATGAATGAATAGGCACCTATCACGGTAAAATTTTTGTTCTTCCCGTCATAGTTGCATAATACAGTGCCAGCACCCACATTGGTTTTTGCTCCGATGATTGCGTCGCCTATATAGCTTAGGTGATTGATTTTGACTTGTTCACAGATTGTAGAATTTTTAACTTCAACAAAATTTGATATTTGAACTCCTGCTGCCAAAGTTGTGTTAGGGCGGAGTCTAGAAAAAGGACCAATGCGGCATTGATCTCTGACTACAGAGCCATGTATATGGGAAAAAGATAGGATTTCAGCGTTGGATTCAATTCTAACATTTGGACCAAATACAACATATGGGTGTATAATTGTGCCAGGCCCGATTATAGTATCTTGAGAAAAAAAAACTGTTTCAGGAGCAATTAGTCTAACGCCTTTGGAAAGCATTTTGGTTCTAATTTTATTTTGGATTATGTTTTCAAGTTTGACTAATGTAGTGACATCATTCGCGCCAGTGACCTCATCTTCGGCAACTAATAAATATAAAAAATCTTTCTGTTTTAAACTGCCAATAAAATTAGTCAGATATATTTCAGGGATCGGTTCGAGATTTTCCAGAATATTTTTTTCGTTCAATTCATCATCTTCTTTTTCATCCAAATATTGCAATGTATGGTTACATTCTTTTTGAAGATAGGTAAACAATATATCTGTTTTGGCGATCATTATTCCAGCATTGCAAACATTGGTTGTAACAAAATCTGGCCCAGATGCTCGCTCGAGATTTTGATATTCCTTGTCTTCAACAATTTGTTCTATTCTTCCTGTTTGATATAGTGTTGGATTATGATCCAATTGCGTTATAATCCTGCCATACCCAGAAGGATCTGCTGCTTTAAATCCTAAGTTGATAGAAGCAGTATTTTCTTTTTCTTCCATAAGGTCTAACATTTTGCTTATGGTTTTTAATTCCACTAGTGGAGCGTCGCCATATAACACAAGAGTTAGATCTAGATCTGATTTCGATTTAGGTTCTTGGAGTTTGCTATTTCCTAGATCAAGTAATATTTGTTTATTATTATATTGTTGTAAAACATCAGAGGAATTATATAGCGTATACCAAACACCATGTCCGGTTCCAAGTGTGGGTTTTTGGATTATAACATTTGGTTTGATTTTGATAAAAACACTTTCTTCTAATTCTTTTTCTTCTGACAGATGGTTAAGTGATTCATTTGTTTCTATTGGTTCATAATATTCTGATTCCCGGGTTTTTATGTGGGTATATTTGTATTTATTATACTGTTCAATTATTTGTTGGAAGTTTCTATTTTCTGCAAGCTCTTGATTTACTAGAATATCTATCTTTACTTGCCACTTGCTCACTCTGTTAGATTTCTGATTATCTAATTTATCATTGCAATTGTTAGGAATTTTATAATCATCAATTGGTCTTAAAAATTGTAGACCCATTTGAGTTTTGATCGCAAGATCGATTAAATATGTCAACATTGGTTTATTCGCGATTGGTTGCAAAACTTTTGGTGTATCACCCTTCATCCTTGTGCCTTTGCCAGCAGCAAGAATTATAATTCTCAACATATTCATAACAAAGCTTGATAAATTAAAATTATAATATTTAATATACGTATATTTGTAGTTAACTATAAGAATAAAGCAAACTAATTATTAATAATCGATTATATGTTACGAGTAGGTAATCTAAAAATAGTAATGATATTAGCAACAATGCTGCTAAGTGTTTATTTGGCTTTGCCAACATTTATCATGGGTCATAATGATGAAATAAAAAATCCTGAAGATGTGCAAAAGCAGCAAGGTTGGGATAAATATTTGTTGAATACTAAAGTGAATCTGGGCTTGGATTTATTAGGTGGAGTTTCATTAGTTTTAGAGGTTGATGATGAAGTTTATTATCACGATTATTTGCAAACGACAGCGAACACAATTGAGCAAAGATTACGCAAAAAAAATCTAGAAGTTGCTAATGTCGCCATCAAAAACAAAGAACTTATATTGATTCCTAACAATCAAAACGAAATTCAACAAAGCATAGAAATTATTAGAGAAGTAGCCAAAGAAACTTTTGGATCTAATAACTATGAACTAAAAAAAAATGAACAGGAATTGGTTTTAATTTTGGGGGAAAAATTTCAAACAGCCCTACAGGATAAACTATTGGAGCAAAGTATCAAGATTTTACAACGTAGGATTGATGAAAGCGGAACAAAAGAAATAGATTTGCAACGCCAAGGACATAATCAGATTTTACTCCAGGTACCGGGAGTTTATGATACCGATAGTTTAAAAAGAATTTTGGGCAAAACTGCTAAATTGACCTTCCATTTGGTTCATGAGAGTAAAAATGATGGTAGGATTGGTCTTGGAGTTAAGATGTTGCCAATAGATGAAGTTTCAAGCAAGCGTAATAATAAAGGTAAAAATCAAAAAGATGATTTGAATCAAAATAATATTATAGTTCAAAATTCGACGATGGTACCAGTTAGAATCCAAGTATTGATGTCGGGTGATATGTTAAGCGATGCTCAAGCCACAACTAATAATATGGGATCATATGTTGTCCAATTTAAACTGAGTGATGTGGGTGCTAAAATTTTTGCTGACATAACAGCACGAAATAAAGGCAAGGCTTTGGCGATTGTGATGGATAATAAAGTCATCAGTGCCCCAATTATTAACGAAGCAATACCTAGCGGCTCTGGTGTTATATCTGGTAATTTCAATGCCGAATCTGCCAATGAATTAGCTGTTTTATTAAGATCTGGGGCGTTGCCCACACAACTTAAAATTGTAGAAGAGCGTACAGTTGGTCCAACTTTAGGCCAAGCTTCAATCGACGCTGGTGCAACTTCGGTTGCAATCGGTTGTAGCGCTGTTATGGTATTTATGATTCTATTTTATGGTTACTGGGGAATATTAGCTAATATTGCTCTAGTTTTTAATATGCTATTAATTATAGGAATTTTGGGAGTTTTTGGTGCAACTTTAACGATGCCAGGAGTTGCCGGAATTGCGCTAACCTTGGGAATGGCTGTTGACGCTAATGTTTTAATTTTTGAACGTATGCGAGAAGAATTTAGTAAGGGCAGGGGGATGATCTCTAGTATTGATCGAGGATATAAAATTGCGATGACAACAATTCTAGATTCTAATATCACAACGATTGCGGCTGCTTTAATATTATATGTTTTTGGTAGTGCAGCGATTAAGGGTTTTGCTGTAACTTTGAGTATTGGTATTCTCTGCTCAATGTTTACTGCTGTTACTTTAACCAAAGTTCTTGCTGGTTTCTGGTACCGTTTTTATAAACCTCAATCTTTAGGATTATAGAATTTCGATTTAGTATATCGAGAAGGAATTTAGCTTTGTTTTTGGATGAATTTTGCAATATTATCAATCACTGGCAATAACTAACGGTATGTTTGGTTTTTTATAATGACAATTGATCTATCAAAGCTAATAATCAGTATTTTTCTTGGATTTATAGGTCTGTTAATCGGTAATTTTATGACCACTGCTATTTATCGCATTCCTAAAGGTCTGACCATAGCAGGATTTGATCAGCAAACTACACAACCTCCATTTTGCGGAATCTGTCACCATCTTTTGAAATTTTATGAATATCTGCCACTTCTAAGCTGGATCACAACCCGTGGAAAATGTAATTACTGTGGTGCTACGATTAATAAGTTATATATTGTGATTGAAATTTCTGGTTTGATCGGAGCAATTGTTCTATATTGGCTGATTGGCTTGAGCGAAATTTATGTCTTGTTACTCTTAAATTTTGCAATGACACTTTTAGCAATCGGACTTTTTGTTGAAGAAAAAAAAATATATTGGTCTGTTGTTTTTGCTATGGTTGGACTAGGTGTTGTTTATAATGCATTGGTTTATCACACAACTCTAGATTGTGTGATGCGGATTGTGATGATTATAATTGGTTGTATCAGTTTGAGTAACTTGATCAAGTTACGTCTTATAACTTTCTTGCCCGACTATAGCCCCAAAAACACACTTGC